>JBKHFT010000031.1:0-26761 GCA_046540055.1 Alkalispirochaeta sp. | reverse complement strand
GTCCTCGACGGAAAACTCGTCGAGTTCACCAGCGTCGTCTTCGTCGCCGAGCTCTCCCAGGTCGCCGAGCTCTTCCTCATCGAGGCTTCCGAGATCACCGAAGACGTCTTCTTCGTCCAGCTCGGCGGGGGGCTCTTCGGCGAGGGGTTCTTCGGCGAGGGGCTCTTCCGCGCCAAGCTCTCCCAGGTCGCCAAGCTCTTCCTCGCCGAGATCTCCCTGCGTATCGTCCTCGTCGAGAGCGGCGAGATCCGCAAAGGGGTCCGCCGACGCGTCATCGCCGAACGCTGCGAGGATGTCGTCGGTATCGTCGGTATCAGGTGTGTCATCGGTGGCCAGGCCCGCAAGAAGGTCGTTATATCCTTCGTCGGGGATCTCTTCCGCTTCTTCAGGGGGCTGTTCCGCTTCGTCGGGGATCTCATCGGGGTTGAATGAAAAGTCAGCCGGGAGGGGGATGTCGTCGCCGCCGAGGTCCAGCCCCGCAAAGGGGTCCTCCTCTTCGGGAGCACCGTCGGTATCATCGACTTCTTCGTCGTCGGTATCGAACACGCTGTCCAGATCAGCCAGAAGCGCCGCTGTATCGGCGTCTTCATCGGCACCTTCCGCTTCCCCCTCTCCGGGTCCCTCCTGCGCGCCGATACGTTCGCTGTCGCTCTCGGCGTCATCGAGAAGGGCCGACAGGTCGTCGTCGAGGTTGGTCTCGGGGCGCCGGGGCGGTTCGATGATCTCACCGCGCTCGGCGGCGACGGCGGGTTCATCTCCCAGCGGAACGAGCTGGTCGTGTAGCTTTTCGATACGTTCCGGTGACGGCATCAGTTCCTTGGTTCTATTTCGGTCGATCCGTCGGAGAAATCAAGCTCTCCCGGATCGATACCGATATACTGTAACACATGCGATATTTCCCGGCATCGACGACGTATCGTTTTTTTTCGTTCTTCTTCGCGACGGCAATCGTCCTGCTGACAGGTGTGACGCCGTACCAACTTGGTGCCCAGGATCGCTCGGACCGAGGTATCTCGACAACGACGTTTCTCCAGGTCTCGGGCATATCCGAGGCGGGACCGCCGGAGGTGTTCGACGATATCGTCGTGTTCACCTATGAGCAGCGGGAGTACGCCCGCTACGTCGCGGCAGCGTTCGAACACGAGGGGTATCAGGAGTTGCACGTGTTTACCGCCCGCAAGCGGGAGGGCAAGCCGGATCTCTACTACCTCACCTACCCGGTGACGGCGGACCAAAGCCGGTTGCACTACCGTCTCGTGGTAGACGGCGTCTGGTTGACCGACCCGAACGCTCCAAAGCAACGGGTCGACAGAAACGGAGTAACCGTCGGATCGGTAACGCTGAACGAGCCGCCGCCGTACGAGCGAACATCTCCACAGATCAACGACGACGGAACGGTCACGTTCTACTTCGCTCTGAATACCCGAATATCTCCGACTCTCGAAACGGTAAACACCCGGACGGTCAGTATCGCGTCCTTTTCGAATCCGCGGGTATCGATCGCCGGGACGTTCAACGGATGGGACCCGTACATGCACCGTCTCTCCGGACCCGACTCCGACGGGTTCTACTCCGTCACGGTTCCCCTGTCCGAAGGACCGCATCACTACTATTTTGTCATCGACGGCCGGCGGATCCTCGATCCGTTGAACGAGCGGCGGTCGCGAGATCTTCAGACCGGAGCGTTTGTCTCACGGATCGTTGTTCCATGATCGACCTGAAGTTCCGGCTCCGTCGCGATCCGGCGGGGCCGGTGATCCTCGAGTTCGGGATCGCCTTCCGTATCCTCTTTGCCGCTCTTGCGCTGGTCCTGGGAACGGGGGTCGCAAGTGCCGGGGCCCCGACCGTTCTTTCCCTTGTCGTCCTGGCGGTGTTGATTCTCGGTGCGGTATACGAGGAGCGATGGATCATCGATCCCGTAAAGCGGGAGGTCACGAACCGGCAGGGGCTCCTTTTTCTCGCCCGCCGACGGCGATGGTCCTTCGACGATATCCGGAGTGTAGAGTACACCCACTACCGGGGAGGGACGCTTCCGGGCTCGCCCCAGACGCCGCCGTCGAACTCTGCGGAGAGCGCCGCCCGGGAGGCCACAAATCGATTCGGGCGGGTCTCCCGCGGTCTTGACCGCTATTTCCTGAGATACGGGATTGTTACCAACGCGGGTCAGACGGTTCGGATCGAACTGCGCAGAGTGTCCGACTGGAATCGGGAACAAGAGATCCCCGGCGCCGTCGCCGCTGCGATCGGTGTCCCCCTCGAACACGTAACGATGTAGCCTGGACCGCGGACGTATCGCTTCGTCCCGTTCCCGGCACCGGGATCGGCGGTGTTACCGCCCTGCCCCGCTTTCCACCGTTGTTTCACCCGTCACGGTCCGCACCGTTGTCTCCGGCGTCGCTTCAAAGTACAGGAAACATGCGGTCTGGTGTCCAGGACGCACCTCCTGGAGGCGCGGGATGTTTCCGGCGCATATATCCATCCGTTTGGGACAACGGTCGTAGAAGTAGCAACCGCTTCGTTCCTTGTCGGGAGAGGGGACATCCCCGGTGAGGATGATCCGCTTTCGGTGCCCCTCCACTTCGGGGTCCGGGATCGGAATCGCCGAAAGAAGCGCCTGCGTATAAGGATGCAACGGTTCCTCGTAGAGCGCTTCGGAATCGGCGACCTCGACGATCACCCCCAGATACATCACCGCAACGCGATCGCTGATGTACTTGATCACCGCGAGGTCGTGGGCGATGAACAGATAGGTAAGATGAAACTCTTTCTGCAAGTCCCGCAGAAGATTGAGGATCTGCGACTGGATCGAAACGTCGAGGGCGCTGATCGGCTCGTCCGCAAGGATCAGCTGCGGATTGAGCGCGAGGGCCCGGGCGATCCCGATGCGCTGGCGCTGCCCACCGGAATACTCGTGGGGATACCGGTTCTTGAAGTACTTGTTGAGGCCTACCTTCTCCATCAGCTCTTCAACGCGGCGGTCGATCTCCATTCTGGAAAGCTGCATCAGACCGCGATTCACAAAGATCTGCATCGGCTCGGCAATAATGTCCCGGACGGTCATCCGCGGATTGAGAGACGCGTAGGGATCCTGGAAAACCATCTGCACGTCTTTCCGGTGTCTCAGAAGTTCCCGG
Organism: Alkalispirochaeta sp.; assembly: GCA_046540055.1. GTDB lineage: Bacteria > Spirochaetota > Spirochaetia > DSM-27196 > Alkalispirochaetaceae > Alkalispirochaeta. The sequence continues at coordinate 23,627 of JBKHFT010000031.1, read as the reverse complement.
GGAGTTGCCTTGGCCAGGTCAATTCCGTTCAGGAGGATCTCGCCGTCGGTGGCGGGATAGAGCTGCGCGACCGCACGGGCGGTCGTCGACTTGCCACACCCCGATTCTCCGACGAGACCGAGGGTCTCACCCCGCCGGACCGAGAAGCTCACCCCGTCCACGGCGCGGATGTGTCCGACGGTCTTCTTGAAGATCACCCCTTCCTCGATCGGAAAATGGACTTTCAGATTACGGACCTCGAGGAGGTTTCCATTGGTATTGTTATTCTCCGACACGGGAGGTCTCCTTGTACAACCAGCAGCTCACCGATTGTGACTGGTTGAGTTCTTCCGGTTCCGGGTACCGTCGGGTGCAGATATCCATCGCGTGTTCACACCGCGGATAAAACGGACACGCATCGGGAAGGTCGATAAGGTTCGGCGGCTGGCCGACGATCGAGAACAACCGGTCCTGATGCTTCTGATCGAGACGTGGCACGGATTTGATCAATCCTCGTGTATAGGGGTGCTTCGGATCTTTGAAGAGCTCCCGGGCGTTCCCTTTTTCGACCACCTTTCCCGCGTACATCACCGCGACGTTGTCACACATTCCGGCGACGACACCGAGGTCGTGGGTGATCATGATCACCGCCGTTCCCAGTTCGTCGGCAAGACGTTTGATGATCTCGAGGATCTGCGCCTGGATCGTGACGTCCAGCGCGGTGGTCGGTTCGTCGGCGATCAGAATCTCGGGGTTACAGCTCAACGCCATCGCGATCATGACGCGCTGTCGCATACCACCGGAAAACTGGTGAGGATAGCTGGTGATACGCTTCTCGGGCTTCGGGATACCGACCATCGCGAGCATCTCCACCGCCTTTGCACGAGCCGCCTGCTTTCCGAGTCCCTGGTGCAGACGAATCGTCTCCTCCAGTTGGGTAGAGACTCGCAGGAACGGGTTGAGGGAGGTCATCGGGTCCTGGAAGATCATCGAGATCTTGTTGCCGCGAATCGCGCGCATCCGGTTATCACTGACCTTCAGCAGATCTTCGTCGTGGAACCACACCTCCCCGCCGACGATCCGTCCCGGAGGGGTAGGAATCAGGCGCATCAGGGAGAGGTTGGTTACCGACTTGCCCGACCCGGATTCGCCGACGATGCCGAGGGTCTCCCCCTTGTGCAGGTCGAAGGAGACGCCGTCCACCGCTTTGACGATCCCGTCGTCGGTCCGGAAATGGGTCTGGAGGTTCCGAACCTGAAGGATCGGATCGGTTGGTACTTTGTTCGTCATAGTATCGGGGACTCCATCGGTCGGTCAGAGTTGGTTTTTGCTGTGAGGATCGAATGCATCACGCAGTCCGTCACCGAGAAAATTCATCGCGAAGAGAAACAACGTCATTGCCGCGGCGGGAAAGAAGAGCTGCCACGGGGCGGTGTTCATCCGTTCGACGGCGTCACTCACGAGAGAGCCCCAGGATGCGAAGGGGGCCGAAATGCCCAGACCGAGAAACGAGAGAAACGACTCCTGCATGATAAACGCCGGTATACGCAGCGTCGCGAAGACGATGATGATCCCCGCGGTGTTGGGGATAAGGTGGCGGAAAATGATCCGTCCCTGTGACGCCCCCATGCTTTTTGCCGCCTCGACGAACTCGCTGTTTTTCAACGAGATGATCTGTCCCCGAACGACCCGGGCGACAACGAGCCAGCTGACCAGGGAGAGGGCGAGAAAGAGGTTAAAGATATTGCGGCCAAAGATCGCCATCATGATGATCACCAGCAGCATGTACGGGAGTCCGTACATCACGTCGACGAAGCGCATGATCAGATAGTCTGTCTTGCCCCCGACGTACCCCGCAACCGAACCCAGAACGATACCGATCAGCACCGAGGTGATCGTACCGATCAGTCCGATCGCGATCGAGATCTGGCCGCCGTAGATGATCCGGCTGAGAAGATCCCTCCCGAGGTGGTCGGTCCCGAAGAGGTAACGTCGGTCGTGAACTCTGACGAGTTTCCCTTCGATCTCGGCGGTCTCCTCGGCGATTCGTTGGGTGATCTCCGCAAGTTCGGCGCGCTCGTCGTCGTTGAGCTCACTCCGCCCGGCACGTTCAGCGAGGGCGTACATCCGCGTCTCCACCCGCTCGTACCAGAGCTCGCCGGCGGTCTTCGTCAGTGACGGCGGGAGATCACGATGCTCGGAGATCTGGTAACGGAAGCTGTGGATCGGCAGGATCGGAGCGGTGATCGACAACAGGGCGTAGACGATTACGATTACCAGCCCCGCCATCGCCATCCAGTTCTTTTTGAGGCGTCGCCAGGCATCTTTGGTGAGGCTGACACCTTCGACGGGCTGCTGGAACTCGTTGACCGCTCCGGAGGTCTCACCACCGGCGATCGCCTCCGCCGCTGCGGCGCTGCCCGTCCCGATCTTCGCAGCGTCGTCTGCGCCGGTGGTAGCCGCCGACGCGACGGCACCGGCGTGTTTTTGCTGGTCCTGTTTCTGGAAAATGCTCATCGTCGTCCTCAGGTGTACGAGATCCGCGGATCAAGGAGTGCGTAGACGATATCTACGATAAAGTTCATCACGACAAGGATCACCGAAAAGACGATCACCGTTCCCATGATAAGCGTATAGTCCCGGTTAAACGCGGACTGTACGAAGAAGCGGCCGAGCCCGGGTACCCGAAAGATCTGTTCCACAACGACCGACCCGGTGACGATACCGGCAAACGCCGGTCCGAGAAAGGAGACGACCGGAAGCATCGCCCCTTTCAGGACGTGCTTGAAGATGATCACCGACTCTTTCAATCCCTTGGCCCGGGCGGTCCGGATGTAGTCGCTTCGAAGCACCTCGATCACGCTCGCCCGGGTGAGACGCGCGATATACGCGAAATAGAGAAAAGAGAGAGTGATCGCCGGCATGATGATCGGCAGCCACCCGTTTCGCCCCCCGATCCATCCGCTTGTCGGGAGGAGGTTCCACTGAAGGGCAAGGAAGTACATCAGCACCGGTCCGATCACAAAGAGAGGTACCGAGATCCCGATCACCGCGAAGGACATCGAGATGTAGTCCGCAAGCTTGTTCCGCCGAAGGGCCGAGATGATCCCGCTGGTGACGCCCATCACGATCGATATCGTGAGGGAGATCACCCCCAGCAGCATCGACGCCGGGAGGCTGTTGAACACGTAGTAGTTGACATCACGATCCAGATAGCGGTACGAGGGCCCGAGATCGCCACGAATCACGTCCCACATGTAAAGCCCGTACTGGACGACGAGAGGTTCGTCCATGTTGTACTTGGCCTCGATATTGGCCATTACCTGCGGAGGAAGCGCCTTTTCCCGGTCGAAGGGACCACCCGGGGCAACCCGTATAATGAAGAAGCTGATCGTGATAATGATGAGCAACGTCGGGAAGAGCCCCAGGAAACGACGAATGATATACTGCGTCATGAGAGGGTCAGTATAGCTGAAGCGACGACGGGGGACAAGAAAAAAAGCCCCGCCGAATTCGGCGGGGCTTGATAAAATGTGCCGACAGGCGATCAGTTACCGGAAACGTCGCCGACGGGGTGCCATCCCATGATGTTGGAGTACCAACCGTTCCACTTGTCGAGGTCGATCATGTCCTTGTTGACATAGTAGTAGATCGGCATCACGCCCATGTCCTCTTCGATAAAGATCGTCTCCGCCCGGCGCAGCGCGTCGAAGCGCTCGTCCCCTGCGGGCATCCGGGCTGCCTCGGACACGAGGCGATCGAACTCATCATTCGAGTACTGTCCGCCGTTCATCGCGCCACCGGTGATGAACATATCCAGGAACGTGTTGGGGTCCTGGTAGTCGCCGATCCACCCTGCCCGGGCGATATCGAACTGGTGCTCCCGGCGGCTGGCGAGGTACGTTGCCCACTCCTGGTTCTCGAGAGTGATGTCGACGTTGAGGTTGTTCAGCCACTGCTGCTGGATGAACTCACCGATCGCCTTGTGGCTTTCGTGTGTGTTGTACAGCAGCGTGAGTTCCGGAAACCCTTCGCCGTTCGGGAAACCGGCATCGGCAAGGAGTTCTCTCGCTTCTTCCACATCCTCTTCGACACCGTCGATTCCAGGATAACCGGTCATCTCGGGAACGATCGTGTACGCCGCGATCTCACCCGCTTTGGTCACCGTCTCGACGAGAAGGTCCCGGTCGATCGCCATCGACAGAGCCTTGCGGACGCGAGGATCGTCGAGGGGTTCCCGGCCGTTGTTGAACACGAAGTAGTAGGTCCCGAGGTAGGGACTGACCTGGAAATCGTCACGAAGTTGGACGGCCTCGATCTGCGCGACCGGGACGTCCGTGGACCAGTCCATTTCACCGTTGAGATACATGTTGTGGGCGGTGTTATTGTCGTCCACCGGGAGGAAGACGACGCGGTCGAGCTGGACCTTGCCGGCGTTCCAGTACGTTTCGTTCGGGGTCAGGACGATCTGCTCCTGGGGAGACCACTCCTCGAGAACGTAGGGACCGTTCCCGACGTGGTATTCCGGCAGGGTCCATTCGCTTCCGAACTCTTCGATTACGTGCATCGGAACGATCGCGAAGGAGTAGTGCGCCAGGGCGTCGAGGGTGTACGGAAGAGGACCAACCGTTTCGAACCGGAACGTCCGATCGTCGATCGCCTCGACTGCAACGGAGTCGGCATCGGCCTCACCGGCGTTGAACTCGGCAGCACCGGCGATGAACATGCTCGGGAACCACGCGTAGGGAGCCGCGGTTTCCGGATCGAGGACGCGGATCCAGCTGTCTACGATCTGCTGCGCCGTAATCGGGGTTCCGTCGCTCCATACCGCGTCGTCCCGCAGGGTGAAGGTGTAGACCGTTCCGTCACTGCTGATCTCCCAGCTCTCCGCAACACCGGGCATCGCCGTAGCGGTTTCGGGATCGGGGGTGACCAGACCCTCGTAGATACCCATCATGATGCGGTGTTCCGGCACACCCGACACGAGGTGCGGATCGAGCGATTCCGGCTCGGCACCGTTTCCGATAATGAACTCCGAAGTCCCGGCGGCTTCACCCTGTCCGGCGGCGAAGCCAAAGGACGTGACTGCGAGGACCAGACCGATGAAAAGCATCGTCTTTTTCATTTCATTCCCTCCTTATTGGGATACTGTTATCGGCGGATGATACACCGGAATACCCGGGGAACGCAACGAATTCGGCTGGTGAGCCGAACGTTGACACCAGATGGAACCCCGGGGGATACTGGTATATATTACGTTTGAAACAGATCATCCAGCCCGGGAGCTACAATGATTCATATAGACACGTTATTTAAACAGGTTACCGATCAACTGATTAAAAACAGTCGAGAGGAACAAGCGATCGATCGCCAGCGGGTGTTTCAACCCGCAAATATGGCAAACCGCGTTCTCGTGGAGCAGATCATCGAGAAGCTGCTCCTCCCCGGGAGCGACATCATCGGATACGACAATCTGAAAGAACTGTACGAGCGATCCCAGCGTGGTGAGTCGTGTCTCATCCTGATGGAGCACTACAGCAATTTCGACATCCCCAATCTCTTCGTACTGGCGAAGGGGCACGACCATGGAGCGGAGGTCACCGAATCGATCGTCGCGATGGCGGGTACGAAGCTGAACGAAGAGAGCCGCTTCGTCCTCGCCTTTACCGAGGCGTATACCCGGATCGTGATCTACCCCGCCCGTCTCCTCGCAGCGCTTGAGGGAACGCCTCAGTATGAAACGGAACGCGCCCGGAGCAGGGAGATTAACCGCAGCGCCCTGCGGGAGATGATCAGGGTGAAATACTCGGGTCACATGATCCTCCTCTTTCCCCAGGGAACGCGGTACCGCCCGGGAAAACCGGAGACGAAAAAGGTGCTCCTCGAGGTGGACTCGTATATCAAGGGGTTCGACCACATGGTTCTCGTCGGGATCGCCGGCAACACCCTCGAGGTGAGCCCCGCGGGAAACATGGAACACGACGACCCCGCCACCGACGTGGTGATCTATAACGTAAGCGACGTCACCGATTCCGCCGCGTTCCGGGCCGAAGCGCGAGCTGCCGTCCCCGAAGGGGGCGAAGCGGCCAAGCGCGCCGTAGGCGCAGCGGTAGAGCGTCGCTTCGCCGAGCTTCACGAGGAGGCGGAGCAGATCCGGGCGGCGCGAATCGGCGTCCTCGCCGAGAAGGGCGTCAAACCGCAGCGTTTTTCCATCCACGTCCCCGATTAACGGGGACGCCGTTATCCGCCGATCGCGAAATAATACTCGGAACCGAGAGAACGCAGGCCCGTAGCACGCACAAGACCCCGAAGAGCCGGCGAATCCGGACCACCGTGCCACACCATCGTAACACCGTCCCCTTCGGCGACGTGATGCTGGGCGTGGGAGATCAGCTCCGTGGCGATTCCCATACCGCGAAACTCCGGCAGGACGTAGACCTGGTGAATCCTGGCGATGCGGGGGGGCGGCGGTGGGGCATCGCGGGGTAGATCGACAGATCCACCCGGGGGAGGTTTCTCGTGGGGGTCGATCGGTGGGTCGTCGGGCGGTTCGGCGCTCCCATTTGATCGTTCGGCGCTCCCATTGGCCGGTTCGGCGCTCCTGCCGGCGGACTCGATCTCCAGCCAGAGGAACGCGACGAGCTCCCCTTCAGGATTGAGCGCCCCGAAAAGGACGCACCGTTCCGCCTCCGGGCGGGGGAGGCGCTCCCGTCGCGTAACAAAAAGATGATCGACGAGGTACTTCGGAATACCCCGATGCATCTCGTAAAACCCGTCATGATCGAGTCGAAGGACCAGATCCGACGGCACATCCGACGGAGTGAGACGGATGATCTCCACTTCGCTCAGGGTCAGATCCTCGATCTCTTCGTCGACACCCAGTTCCAGCGTATCGAGTCCGGCGAGTTCCCGGAGGGAGTTGTACCATTCCAGCACGACGTCGCGCATCGCGAGATACTTGAAGCGGTAGTAGCGGCGCTGGATCTCCGGTGACTCCCGGATCGTATCCTTGAACCGTCGGAATACGCGGTTACCGCTTAACAGGATCATCTGGAGCTGGTCTCGCAGGATCGGCTCGTGGATCTCCGTGAGGAAGCGCTCCATGAGAAAGAACCCGTCGGCGCTCTTCCATGCCGGCAGGTCCTGGTACCGTCCGTGAGGATCGGTCTGGGTGTCCGGTCGCTCCTCCGGGGGAACCAGTTCCTCCTGGATCAATACACCCTTTTCGGTATCGATCAGATACCGGACGTTCTGGTTCTCCATCGCAAAAAGGATCTGTCGAATCAACGCCTCTCGCAGCTCAAACACCGGCGTACTCCTCGAGAAGCATCCTGATCGTCGATACCAGTTCTTCCCGATGGACCCGCTGGGTACGTCCGTCACGGCGAATCCCGACCTCTACATAGCCCTCCTGCACCGCATCCCGACTCACGATCACCCGTAAGGGAATCCCCAGGAGGTCGGCGTCTTTCAGTTTGTGGCTGATCGACTCCCGGCGGTCGTCGTACAGAACCCCCTCTCCGAGTTCGGCGTAGATCTCTTCCACTGCATCCCGCACCGGGAGCGACTTCCCGATCGACATGAGAAACACGGTGTAGGGAGCGAGTTCCGGGGGCCACACGATTCCGCGGTCATCGTGGTTCGCGTCAACGACCGCCGCAAGAAGTCGGCCGATACCGATTCCGTAACTCCCCATGTGGGGGAACGTCTTGCGGCCATCCTCGTCGCTCACCCAGTAATTCATTCGTCTGGTGTATAATTCTCCGAGGCGGAACATGTTCCCGAGTTCCATCGCTCGTGTCCGGTGGAGAGTACCGGCACCGCAGACGCGGCATCTCGCCCCGTCGTGGATACGGGTGATATCGGCGACGTGGTCCGCCTCGAAATCGCGACCGAAGTTGGCGTCGGCGAACACGACGCCCGGTACGTTACCCGCAGCGAGAAGATTTCCCGCGTCGGCGCATCCGTCGTCGATCACGATCGTGATCCGGTCTCGCGCCGTCTCGGGAAGATCCATCGGTGAAAGCCACGGCCCCGGTACCTGGAGGTCACGAAGCTGGTCGCTCCGGGCGGGTCCGACCACGGAGGTGTCCAGTACCGCTCCCAGCTTCTCCTCGCTGACCTCCTGGTCGCCCCTGACTACGGCCATCACGTACCGGTCGAAGGTACGGTACAACATCGCTTTCAGCAGTCGCGACCGGGGAAGTTCCAGGAGTTCGCACACCTCGGTGAGACTCCGTTGCTCGGGAACCTCGATCGTCCGGAGGGGACGCAGCGCCTCCTGAAGGGCACTCTTCTCGCCGGTGGCAACGTCTTCGTTCGCAGCGTATGAGCAATGGTCGCAGGATACGAGATAATCATCGCCGCATTCGCTGGGCATCAGGAACTCGTAGCTCCGCTGCCCGCCCATATATCCGACGCCACCCTGTGCCGCCGTAACGAGAACCCCGCAACGGCGAAAGATCTCGCGATACGCCGCAAACACCTTCGGGAAGAACCCGTTCAGTTCGGCGAAGGAGCGATGAAAGGAGTACGCGTCTTTCATTACGAACTCCCGGGCGCGTACGAGGCCGCATCGCGTTTTTTCCTCATCCCGGAACTTCGTCTGAAACTGGTACAGGAACTGCGGGAGATCGCGGTAACTCCGGGCGCTGCTGCGCATCAGCTCCACCATCGCCTCTTCGTGCGTCGGTGACAATACAAGGTCGCGGCCGCCGCGATCACGGAACCGGACCATATCGCGCTCGATAAGGGTGTCCCGCCCGCTCGAGATCCACAGCTCTCGCGGGTTGACCAGCGGCACGAGAACCTCCTGCCCGCCGAGGCGTTCCATCTCCTCCCGAACGATCGCGGTGATCTTCTGCACTACTCGCATCCCGAGGGGGGTGTAACTGAACAGCCCCTTCCCGACGGAGCGTACGAACCCGCCCTGCAGGAGCAGGCGATAGCTCGGAGCCCGCACCCGTCCGGGGACCTGGCGGAGAGTTTTGGTAAAGAGACCGCTGTACCGCATGTACCGGAAATTGTAGGCGAAGGAGGGCACCGATACAAGACGATGAATCGAGGCCACGACGTCTACCGCCGCCGACACCGCGCCGTGCACCATAGCCGACACCGCGCCGTGCACCATAGCCGACACCGCCGCCGACACCGCGCCTTGACAGAGGAGTGGGTCCTTACCATAGTTGAGGGGCAACCCAATACCGCATAGGAGAAAGATCATGAGTATCATTGAAACGGTAGAAGCTCGGGAGATTCTCGATTCCCGGGGGAATCCAACCGTTGAGGTAGACGTATATCTGGAAGACGGCTCGATGGGACGCGCGGCGGTGCCCTCCGGGGCGTCCACGGGCGAACACGAGGCGGTGGAGCTCCGGGACGGCGACAAGAGCCGGTTCATGGGCAAAGGCGTCCTGAAGGCGATCGAAAACGTGAACGGCGAGATCGCTGAAGAGGTCGAAGGACTCGACGCCCTCGACCAGGTCGAGATCGACCGGACGATGATCGAGCTCGACGGCACGGAAAACAAGAGCCGCCTCGGGGCGAACGCGCTTCTCGGTGTGTCGATGGCTGTCGCCCGCGCTGCGGCGGACCACCTCGCCCTGCCGCTGTTCAAGTACCTCGGCGCCTACCACAGCAACGTCCTCCCCGTCCCGATGGCGAACATCATCAACGGAGGTTCCCACGCGGATAACTCCGTCGATTTCCAGGAATTCATGGTGATGCCCGTTGGAGCCGACAGCATCCGTAGCGGCGTCCGGATGATCACCGAGGTATTTCACAACCTCAAGAAGATCCTGGGCGAGAAGGGCTACAGCACCGCCGTCGGCGACGAAGGCGGGTTCGCCCCCAACCTGAAGAGCAACGAAGAAGCGTGTGAGGTGATCCTCACAGCGATTGAAAAGGCAGGATACAAGGCGGAGGACGACATCATGATCGCCCTCGATCCCGCCACCAGCGAGTTCTACGACGCCGGCAAGAAGAAGTACGTCTTCAAGAAGAGCGACGGACGGGAGCTTTCCAGCGAAGAGATGGCCGACTACTGGGCAGACTGGGTCTCGAAGTATCCGATCATCTCGATCGAGGACGGTCTGGATGAGAACGACTGGGACGGATGGAAGATCCTCACCGAAAAGATCGGCGACCGGGTGCAGCTCGTGGGAGACGACCTCTTTGTGACCAACACGAAGCGCCTGAGCCAGGGTATCCAGAAGGGGATCGCCAACTCGATCCTTATCAAGGTCAACCAGATCGGAACCCTCACCGAGACCTACGAGGCGGTGGAGATGGCCAAGCGCGCGGGATACACCGCGATCGTCAGCCACCGCAGCGGCGAGACGGAGGACAACTTCATCGCCGACCTCGTCGTGGCTCTCGAGACGGGACAGATCAAGACCGGTTCCCTCTCCCGAAGCGACCGTCTGGCGAAGTACAACCAGCTGATGCGAATCGAAGATATGCTTGACCGCAGCGCCGAGTATCTCGGCAAGAAAGCGTTCTACTCGATCAAGCGCTGATCCTTCAGCGATCAATCGCCGATAGGAACGGGGGCGATCGGAGTAATCCGATCGCCCTTTTTTTTGCGGAACGCAGGGAGTGCGGGGTTATCGGTACACGGGGGAGATCGAACGGAACGGCTCCGGGGGATGCGGGGAACCGGTGGTGTTGCTTCGGGGAGTACCCGTCAGAATTCCACGGAAAAGCGGGTATAGGAACCGACGGGAACGGGGCGACTGATCTCTACGTCGGTCACGTGTGCGTAGGGAGGCCCCGCCCGTAACCACTCTTCAAAGCGAGCCAGATCTTCCCGAGAACCTTCCGCGTAGACCTCCACCGCGCCGTCGGCCCGGTTTTTCACCCATCCGGTGATACCCAGGCGTTGCGCCTGAGACCGCGTCGAGTACCGGAATCCGACGCCCTGGACGCGGCCCCGGATAATCGCCTGGAACGCGACCTCGTCGGTGCTCTTCATCGGTGCCACCCTCTACGCAGCAATCCCGTCGGCGCACAGGATGCACTCCGTGCCCTGCCGCCGGCGAGACCACATGCGGTCGCTCAAAATTCAGTCCGGACGAACCGAACGGTTTTCTGCGAGCTCTTCAATCAGACCGGGAAGCGATTCGAGATCGATCGGCTTCCGGATAAACCCGTCAACCCCCGCCTCACGCGCCCTCGCTTCGACCTCGGCGTCCTCCATCCCGGTGATCGCGATTACGATCGGGCGGGAGAGATTCTCGTCGGCCTTGATCTGCCGCGTGAGCTTGTAACCGTCTACACCGGGAAGATTGATATCGAGGATCACTACGTCGGGGCGTTGCTCGAGAATCGCCCGGCCGGCGTCATACCCGTCGAGCGCCTGGGTAACCTTGAAATCCGGATATCGTTTATCCAGGAACTGCTTCAGCAGATCGTTCAGCGCCTGGTCGTCGTCGACGATGAGCACCTGCTCGATCTTCGCCTGCTCCGCGAGGATCTCACGGACCTCGTCGGGCATGCGCATCCCCTGGTTCTGCATGAACTTCGCCAGAACGTCCGCGTACACCCGATACTGGCCACCCGGTGTAGTGTACGCTTCAAGGTGTCCCTGGCGGATCCAATTGATCGCGGTCTGGTTAACCACGTCACAGAAGTTGGCGACCTCATGGGCTGAGAACACCTTCTTCTTTTTCTTTGACTTTGCCATAACTCCCACCTTATTAGGATAATCTAACCAGAGTTTAATGTAAAAATGTCTATAATGTCAAGCAAAATGTCTCTGAATTTCTTTCGTGGAGAAACCGCGTCGTATCAATCGAGACGTCACACTCTTGCGGGCGTCGAAAGAGAGGTGGACGGTGTCCTCCTCCCAGACCGCATCGGGAGCGACGCGCCGCACCGTTTGTCTGAGCGCCTCGAGGAGTGCCGTGTCGAAGCATCCGGGGTGCTCCGCCGCGTATCGGTATATGGTCTGCTCCGCCAGATCCCGTGAGACTCCCTTCGTCTGCAACCCGGCGATAAGGAAATTCCGGCTTCGGTCTCCCCGACGCATCGCGCTGCGAACCCAGCTCTCGGCAAAGCGTTGATCGCTCTGATATCCGAGGCTCGACAGCTCCCGGAGTACGGAATCGATCACAGAGACTGAAAAGCCCCGGCGACGAAGCTTCGTACGGAGCTCACGGTCGCTGTGATCGCGTCGTGCGAGGATCTCCAGAGCGACGGGTTTGACGAACAGATCTTCACTGGCGATTACCAGATCCCGGAGGCGACCGATGTTGGTGCGGTCCCCTGCCGCCATTCCATCCTGAGAATCGAGGCGTCCCCGGGCGATATCGAATCGGATCGTTCTCCGGCGCTCCATTACCGGGCGGTCGGCGTTTCGACGGTGGTCGTCGGGACCACATGGGTCATAGGTGACAAAAACAGAAACGCCCGCAGCAACGAGTGCGTGCGGGCGAATCGAACGAATCGTAACCGGAGTGTCCGGCTCGATCGATTTAGCGCTTGGAGAACTGGAACTTACGGCGCGCACCGGGCTGACCGTATTTTTTCCGTTCGACCATCCGCGGATCACGGGTAAGGTACCCCTGCACCCGCAACGCCTTGGTCAACGTCTCGTCGTACTGAATGAGGGCACGGGCGATTCCGTGGCGGATCGCGCCGGCCTGACCGCTCTCGCCGCCGCCGTGAACCGTGACCAGGACGTCAAAGTCGCCAATCTTTTCAGTCGAGGTAAGAGGCTGGCGCGCAATGATGCGATTCTCTTCACGATGAAAGAACTCGTTCACCTCGCGGCCGTTGATCGTCATCGCCCCTTTTCCGGGCCGAAGGTATACACGAGCTACGGACGTTTTTCTACGCCCCGTTCCGAGATACTGCTCCATCTGATTACGCCTCCTTTACCGGCGGAAGGGTCACAACCTCGGGCTTCTGTCCCGCGTGGGGATGGCTGTCGTCGGCGTAGACCTTGAGGTTGGTGAAGAGCTTCCGACCGAGACGATTCTTCGGCAGCATTCCGCGTACAGCGTGTTCCAGAGGAAACTCGGGACGCCGGGCGATCACCTTTTCGAAGGACTCCGCCCGGAGGGACCCGAGGTATCCGCTGTGGCGGTAATACATCTTCTGAGTCGCTTTCCGCCCGGTAACCTCGACCTTTGAGGCGTTGATGATGATGACGTAGTCACCCATTTCCTGGTGCGGAGCGTACTCGGGCTTCTTTTTGCCGCGCAGAATGTCGGCAGCCTCTGTGGCAACGCGACCGAGGCGCTGACCTGCAGCGTCGATAACGTACCACTTTCGCTCTATCTCTGTTGGTTTCACGAATATCGTTTTCATAGTCTTACTCAACCGCGTAGTGAGCCGGAACTTTCGCACACTCCCGGGGAAATGTCAAGAACGACTCAGTCCTCTTTCTTGGCGTCGGAACTCTCCGCTTTTTCCGCCTCGGCGGCGGCGCGAGCTTCCTCTTCCTCTTCTTTCTTGGCTTCGATCTTGTCCTTGATGTCGGCGATACCGATCATGATCGCGATAAGTCCGATAAACACCGCGAGGAGCGGAATGCCCCCGGCAAGAACGATCTTGACCTGCTCCCACCAGTTGAGCACCGCAAAGGAGATCGATGCGGGAAGAATCGCGTATACCGCGAAAAGAACAAAGACGATACCGACAATCAATGCGCCCATAGTGTTACATCCTCCAGAAGTCTTACTGTGTTATACCCGCAAGCTTCGTATCATCGTGACAAGGCCGGCGATGATAAAGAGCAGCGGAACCGCGCGTATGAGCATCCAGAAAAGAGGAATACCGCTCACACGCAATTCGATGACCGAGATAATACCAAAACGATGTAAAGTTTGGAAGGCCACATCCCCGAATCTGATCACGAGACCGATGATCACGAGCATCCACGCCGGTTCCCGGGTGATCGACCATAACATGATCGCGAGGAATGCGACGATTCCGGACAGGGCGAGATCGATCACGAGAATGCTCATCTCATAGGGGCCATTCATCACACAACCTCTTCCATTGGGTTACATCGAACCGGCCGATACCGCCGGGTATCGCGATCGGAGTCGCGCCGTCCGGGGGAAGCACGATTCGGTACGCCAGCGCGCGTTCCCGCAGTCGACGCCAGTCGTCGGAGGTCGCGGTTGCCACGTCGGCGGGCGCAGTCGCTCCGCCGGGAACGCCTTCATTCCGCGACGGATCGTCAGGAACCAACCACGCACCGTGGCGAGTATACCCCGGCGGTACCGCCATTTCCATCGCGAGGTCACACCGCAACCGGCACTCCTCCGACGAAAGGTACTGTCCCAGGAGATGAGCCGAGCGCGTCAGGAGGGCAAGGATAATCGCCGGGATCTCCTCGACGGTCCGATACCCCGCCACGCTCACCCCCGGGGCGGGAAGAACGATTCCCGCGGGGGTTTTGTCGGAACGGGGAAACGGCGCGGTCGGCAGCCACCGCGTCGCCGACACACCGTGACCGCCTGTTACTGCGCCGTTGAGAACCCACACCGGAACGTCCCGGAGCGACCGAGTTCCCGTGTGTACCCGGACGAGTTCGGTCACGGCTCTACGGAACCGGTAGGGCCACGAGGTCGGGAAGGGACTCCACAGACCGCGGTCGATCTCCTCCTTCGCAAGGCGTGAATACCCCCGGGGACGGTGCCCGAGAAATGCGGTCCCGTCGGCGCCCCAGAGATCGAGGTAGCGATCTCCGTGCTGGTCGTACAGGTATGGACCCCGGGCGCGGCGGACGATTCTTCCCTCCGGCAACCGGTAGACCCTCCCCCGGACGCAGCGATCGTCCCCGAGCGCCGGATCGTGGGGCTCCCGGAAGCTCCCGCTGGACCCGGGGAGGAGTATCGTCACCGTCTCACGGGAGGTATCCGGTCGGGACGGTTGTTCCGGTTGCGAGGTTTCCTCCGATCGGGACGGTTGCTCCCCTGGCGACGGATGCTCCGGGCGTGCCGGGCCGTCCTTCCGCGAGGAATTCTCCGGGTTCACCACATATCCTCCATATCGCTACCGGCGATCCGCTCCAGAGGGGTGTATCTCGGGATGAGCTGCGCCGTCGCCCCCGTCTCGAATCGGACGAGGACGACCGCCTCGCTTCCGGAGTACCACGCTTTCGCGACTACTCCCGCTCCATAGTCATCGTGGTACACCGTCGTGCCCTTCGGCCAGGGATGGTGTCCATCCACTCCGACGGTGCGCCCGCCACGAAGGGCGGCGACGGCGGGGCCTGCCGCCGTGACGCGATCGCCGTCACGGTCGATCTCGAGAAGCTCCGGGGGAATCTCCGAAAGAAACCGGGACGGCAAGAGGTCGGTCAGCCGTCCGTGGACCCGGCGGTACCGGCAGGAGGTCAGACGCAGTTCATCCCGGGCGCGGGTGATCGCGACGTAGAAGAGGCGGCGCTCTTCCTCGAGCTCCTCGGGATCGTCTTCCCGGGGAAAGAGCCCCTCTTCGAGGCCGGTGATGATCACCCGGTCGAACTCGAGACCCTTCGTGTTGTGCATCGTGATCAGCACCACCCTGGCGTCCTCGACATCCTCCTGCTCCCGGGCGCTGTCCAGTTCGATCGCCTCGAGGAACTCCGTCAGCCCTTCGACGTTTGCGGGAAAGAGGGACGCCGCGTTCACCAGTTCCTCCAGATTCTGCACCTTCTGCGTGCCGGCCACCTCGTCCTGCTCGTGGTGGTACGCGGCGAGACCGCTCCGGGAAAGCATCACCTCTACAAAACTGCCAAGGGAATCCCCGAAAGCTGTTCCGTTGGCGGAACCGGTCCCGACGTCGGCATCGGAGGAAGCCGCGACGCCGGATATCGTCCCCGACTCGGTCGCCTCGCCGGACGGAATCGAGGCGCCTCCGTCCCCGGAACGGGCTCCGTCCCCCGAACGGACCGGATCGCCGAACAACGCTCCTCGAAGCTCCTCGACAGCCTTTACGAACTCCGCCAGGGCGGCTCCCGCCTTCTTCGACATCTCCGGGATCGCGTAATCCGCCGCAGCGGAAAGGTCGCCCCGGGCGGGAGTCAGCTTCTCGAGGATGCGGTCGAGGCTCTTCGCGCCGATTCCGCGGGTCGGCTTGTTGACGATCCGGCGGAAACTCACCTCGTCCCGGGGGTTGGCGAGGAACTTGAGAAACGCCACGGCGTCCTTGATCTCTTCCCGGTCGTAGAAGCGCACGGCGCCGACGATCCGGTAGGGGATGTTTTCCCGCAGGAGCGCCGTCTCGAACGGCCGGGACTGCGCGTTGGTGCGGTAAAGAATCGCCGTCTCTCCGGGCTCGCCGTTCCGTTCCGCCCGCCGGATCCGTCGGATCACGTAGTCGACCTCGCTCTCGTGGTCCTCCAGCAGCGCGAGAGCCGGTTTCACCCCGCCCTCGCGATCGGTGAAGAGCGTCTTTCCGAGACGACCCTCGTTACAGGCGACCACCGCATCGGCGACGCGTAGTATCTGCGCGGTGGAACGATAGTTCTGTTCCAGACGGACCACCTTCGTCTCGGGAAACGTCTCGGGAAAGGTCAGGATGTTCCGTACCTCGGCGCCACGAAAGCGGTAGATCGACTGGTCGTCGTCGCCGACAACGCATACGAAGGACTCTTCGTCGGCGAGAGCGCGGAGCATCCGGTACTGGGCGACGTTGGAGTCCTGATACTCGTCGACGAGGATGTACCGGAAGCGCCGTCGCATCCGTTCCGCGACGACCGGTTCACCCTCGAGGAGGTGTACCGGCTTCATGATCAGGTCACCGAAGTCGACGTTGCCGATCTCGTCGAGGCGCTTCTGGTACGCACGGTAGACCTCGACGAACTCGGGATCGCCGCTGATATCGGAAAGATCGTCTTCGGGACCGAGGCAGTAATCTTTCGCGCGGCTGATCAGATGGTAGAACCGGGCCATCACCGACCGCTTCTGCTCGGGGTAGAGGGAACGCAGAAGCGTGATCGAGTCGTCATCGTCGTAGATCGCGAACCCCCGGGGAAGAGCGGCGATATCGGCGTTGCGGCGAAGCATCCACGCTCCGAAGGAGTGAAAGGTTCGGATCGTCACCTCCGCGGCGTGCTCCACCAGAGATGCCGCGCGGTTACGCATCTCTCCGGCGGCCTTGTTGGTAAAGGTTACCGCGAGGATCGAGCGGGGATCGACTCCGAGCTCACCGATCAGGTAGGCGATCTTGACGGTAACCACCCGGGTCTTGCCGCTTCCGGCGCCGGCGAGGATCAGAAGCGGACCGGTCTGATACAGGACCGCTTCACGTTGAGCGGGGTTGAGGCGAGCAAGCGCCTCCCGGAGTTCAGGAGTCATCACCCGCCGCTCGTGCCGTCTCTTCCAGCCAGTTCCGGAAGTTCGTCATCTGCGGCGCAACGGTGTTGAGTCTGGGGATGAGGAAGAGGTACGCCCGTTCCTCGTCGGGGATCAACGCGGCGTGCTTGACCGTTCCGGGTTCACCGAAACGGTTCATCATGTTCTGCATCCACTTACGGGAGCGAGGTGAGGTGCTGTAGAGGTGGAACGTACGCCCCCCCCACTCGATCTCTTCCCGGGTCATTGCGGCGGCGTTTTCGATCCGGTTTCCCATCATCTTTTCGAAGCGGGGCTCGATCAGGTGCGCCTCTTCGGTGATCCCCCGCGCTTTCTTGCTGAAGAAGAAGAACGTCTGGAGTCGATCGAAGCGCCGGATGAGAAGAGAAATCGGCATGTAGAGCAGGCTCTGTCTCGGAAGCACGGTCAGGGTGGTATCGATCCGGCGTACCGCCGGTACGTTCCCGGGGACGATATTCGCATGGTACCCCGTCTGCCCCCCGATGTTGGTGAACTGGTGATCCTTCGCCTTGAACACCTCGAGGAGCGGGTCGAGGGCGGACATCACGATGCGGCGGTTCTGACGACGACCGACGAGGTATCCGAAGGTAAGCAGAAGAGTAAAGGCGACGAGAAAGTAAAACGCCGGGGTGTACAGGAGGTACTCGTACTGAAGCATACCGTCTCCTCAGGGGAACAATGTGGTCAGGTCGTATCCTATTTCATAGGACCGTTCCCGTCGATAGGGTTCCCAGGGGATGCGGGCAAGGACCGGTCGTTCCTTCAATGCCTTGAAGAGTTCCGTCTCCATCTCGTCGGCGATCTCTTTCAGACCGGGGGTGTACTTGTTGTTCAGCGCTACGTTCACGGGAATATTGAGGTCCGCGAGACCGGTAAAGATCCGCTGGCTCTCCCGAAGGCTGAGGTAGTCGGGGTTGAAGACGACGGCGAGGCGACTGTTCGCGCTCTCGAGGTGTTGCGCCACCGCAAGATACCGGTCGAAGAGCTCCTTGAGTTTCTTCATCACCGAGTCGTCGGACTCGACGTAGGCGAGCTTCTCCCCTTCCTCTTTGAAGACCCCGGTAATGGAGTGGACGGTATGGCGCTTGTCGAGAATATCACGACGGATGCGCCGGAGCCGGTCAATCCAGGTGATCGTGATCCGGGGCAACGCGAGAATGCGCAGCGTCAGTCCCGTCGGGGGAGTATCGACGACGACGATATCGTACTCGTCGGTGGTCCGGAGCATCTTCTCCATCGTGGTCAGCGCCGCGTACTCCTCGACACCCGGCGAGTGTCGCAGGACCTTGAAGTAACGATCGAGGTTGAACGCTTTCGTGTAGCTGTACACCTCCGTAAGGATATCGGTGTTGTTCTTGATGTACTCCTGGGCGGCCTGGTCGAGGTCGGCTTCCTGGAGGTCGAGGTTCTTCGAAAAGGCTTTGCGTTTGTGGGAGAGGGTCATCCCGAAGATGTCGCCGAGGTTGTGAGCGGGGTCGAAGGAGATCGCAAGAACCTTTTTCCCCTGTTCCGACAGTTGCCACGCCGTTGCGGCGGACATCGTCGATTTCCCGACGCCACCTTTACCGGTGAAGAAGATCGTATTCATCGTGTCCTGCTCCTTATCGTGAATTCGTTGATCCGGGGTGTATCGTTCATCAACTACGCATCCGCGTCGAGGGTGCCCATGATCTCCGCGAGGGCGTCCGACGAGTTTTCGGCGCGGCGATTGAGCACCTTGATCTCCCGTTCCAGATACGGGAGCAGTTCGACGGCGATGAACGACGGCGGCGAGGGCATCCCCGCGAAGGACCCGAGCAGAAGGAGAACAAACATGTTTTCCAGCTCCCGTGCTTCGTAGTTGGTCAGTGCGACGACGCGCTCCCGCTGCCCCTGATCGATTCCCCGCACCAGCGCCCGGACCAGTTGGAAGAAGTGTCGCAATCGCTCTTTCATCGGTGTTTCCTTTCCCGGTGGGTACAAAAGGGGCACCGATCTCGGGGCGGAACACCCGGCAAGATCGATGCCCTCGCTTGATTCTTCCGGGGCGACAGGTGCCCCGGAACGGACCGATTACGCTTCAGAGGTCTCCGCGTACGGATCTTTGCGGGTCTTCACGAAGTCGATGATGAAGATGATGTTGAGGATAAACATCACCGCTTCGAGAATGAACACCACGGTGTTGGTCAGTGCGTTGGACTGGATCGCCGGCAGAACCACGACGAACATGTGCCACAGGATAGCCGCCGTTACGGTGAACCACAACGCGTACGCCGGGATCAGCGCCATCGTTGCGTTGCTCTTGAGCCGCTTGGAGACCCAGGCGGTTCCGGTGAGAAGCGCGATCGACGCGATCAGCTGGTTACCGGCACCGAAACTGGGCCAGAGGATGTTGAATGCGCCGCTGTAGCCGAGGTATACACCGACCGCGGCGGGTATGATCGACGCGACCCAGCGGTTGGAGAAGAAGTTGTACAGCGCGTCGGCGCGTCCCTTCAGGGGAAGGGCGATCTCGGCGAGGGTGTACCGGGCAAGGCGGTTGGTCGTGTCCAGGGTGGTCATCGCGAACCCGGCGACCCACATACCCGCGATCAGGCGGACGAACTGGGTCGGAATGAATCCGAGCCACGTGGCGTCAACCATCGCCGCGTAGGATGCGGTAAACATTGCCGCTCCACTGAGACCGGCGGCGCCGGAGGCGGCGATATAGTTGTCACCCCAGTTTGCGGCGGTGATCGCCTCACCGGCGTCGTTCAGCAGCCCCATACCGTAGCCGGCAACGGCGACGACAACGATCGTCGAGAGAAATCCCTCAACGAGCATACCACCGTATCCGATCACAAGACCGGAGCTCTCTTTGGAGATCTGCTTGCTGGTGGTACCGGAACCGACGAGGGCATGGAAACCACTCAGACTGCCGCAGGCGATGATAAGCGGAATAACCGGCCAGAAGGGGCTCGGTTTGCCGCCGGAGACGATCGGCGCGAACTTGGTAAACGCCGGGGCGGTGAACTCCGCGAAACCGGAGAGCGCCGCGAGACCACCGATGATGAGCCCGATATAGAGCAGGTAACTGTTGAGATAGTCACGAGGCTGGAGAAGCACGTTTACCGGAATCGCCGCAGCGACGATGATGTAGACGAACATGATCAGGAACCACGTCCCACGCTCCAGGTTGATCGGCATCTGCTCGGCGAAATAGATCGTCGCAATGAGCAACACGAGGCCGATCAGCGACGCGACGGAGAAGTTCATCTTTACCCGGTAGATGAGAACACCGAGGATCACCGCCGCTACCAGAAGGAGGACGAAGTTCGTCGGGATCGCCGGGTTGCTGAGGAAGAGCCCGCCGATAACCGCCGAGAAGGCGCCGACGATCAGGATGAGGATCATAAAGACGAGCCAGTAGAAGAGCTGCCCCGTCCGCTTCGTGATCAGATCGGAGGCGACGAACTGGATCGACTTTCCGTCGTACCGGACGGAGGCCATGATTGCCAGATAGTCGTGTACGGCACCGATAAAGATGTTGCCGAACCAGATCCATGCCAGAGAGGGTAACCACCCCCAGGCCATGGCGATAACGGGACCGACGATCGGAGCCGCACCCGCGACGGACGCGAAGTGGTGCCCGAAGAGCACCGGCGTCTTCGCCGGGATGTAGTCTACACCGTCGAACAGCCGGCTCGCCGGTGTTTCAATAGCGTCGTTCGCCTTGACCACGCTGGTCTCCAGTCTCTTCCCGTAGAGAAAGTAGAGGGCAACGTAGACCACAGCAGCGACAATGACAATGATTGAGGACATATAACCTCCTAGAGAGTTGGTGTGGTTCTATCCCATCGTATTCTGTCCGTACCGTCCGGTCAAGGAAAAAACGATTTCTACCAGTTTTTGCAGTTCTCTACGAATTGTGTCTCCCCGGGGGGTCAGGAACGTCGTAATCGTACCTTTCCGGGAATCGACGGCGATCTGGTTGATTCCGGGAATCTCACCGAGGGCGGGTATGATCTCTTCAAGACGCCGGGCGACGGCGGGGTTGTAGTAGTATATCGTAAACCGACGCTCGTCGAGGGCGACCTTCCGTTCCTGCCAGTCCTCGTCCTCCTCGATTGCAAACCACCGGGAGTAGATACAGTTGGTGTGTACGATCGCTCCCACCCCGGAGGGGAGTGCGTCACCGCAATGAAAGGTCAGCTTCAACAGATCCTGGCGCCCGATCATCCGCGCGATCGGCAGGTACAAGGGCGTGTACCGGGGAAGGAGGGTGAGAACCCCCTGGATCTCGGGGAAGGGACCGGAGGTGCAGGTGTAGTCGAACCCGTAGCCCAGTCCGCTGCCGATCGTCACGTACTCCGCGGTATCCGGATGGAACTGCGCCTCGATCACACGGATTACCGCGGCGGCCCACCGCTGGTTGTAACGCCGTCCATAGATGACGGCACCCACCAGTGCGACGGTGAGGATCATGAAGAGGTGAACGAACATGTCCGATATGGTACTACGACGCGGGAGCGCTGTGTATAGCGCGTTCAGGGACGCACCACCACTCCGTTACGCACGTTACAGCACACTCCTTGACAACCCGGCTCGGGGTTCCCATTCTGCCAGGATGACCCGGAACGACAGCGTCCCTCCGAGGCGGCGCTCCGGCGCGCAGCAGGAGCTCGACCTCACGCACCCCACCGATTACCTCGGTCATCCCGCGCTGAGACAAGGTCTGATCACCTATATCGGGAACAAGCGCGCTCTGATCCCCTTTATCAACGCCGGTATCGATCGGATCGCCGGGGAACTCGGACCGTTAACACGGATGGCCGATCCTTTCACCGGATCCGGCGTAGTCGCCCGGCTGGGGCGCCTCCGGGGGATGGATGTACTGAGCAGCGACGTCGAGGACTACACCGTCCCCGGGGGACGCGCCTTTCTGGAGATCACTCCCGGCGACGTTGACGCCCTCTTCCCCGATACCGGGGGGTATCTCGCCACTCTCCGGCACCTCAACGATCTGGCCGCGCCTCCCCGGGAGGAGGACCGGCTGTTCAGCCGCCATTACGCGCCGGTGAGTACCGAGTCCGCGGATCCCGAGCGGGAGCGCCTCTTCTACACCCGGGAGAACGCATCACGCATCGACGCGATCCTCGCGGCGGTGCACCGGGACCTGCCGATGACCGATGCGGGACGGGCGGTGATCCTCGCGGGATTGCTGGTGGAGATGAGCGTCCACATCAACACGTCGGGGGTGATGAAGGGGTTTCACCACGGCTGGGGCGGACGGGGACGAGACGCGCTCTCGCGGATCCTGGCACCGATCGAGCTGACGCCCCTGCCGTTTATCGACGGCCCCCGCGGGACGGTCCGGTGCGGGGACGCCGCCGGCGTACTGGAAGAGGCGGCCGGTGAACGGCGTCGCGGCACGGCAGAACGCTCGGCGTTCGATCTCGTATATGCGGATCCGCCGTACAATATCCACCAGTACGGTGCGAACTACCACCTGCTGACGACGGCGGTACGGTGGGATTTCTACGATCCCGGGCCGGTAGAGGCGGGAAGCAGGGCCGGGATCCGGCGCGATCACTATCGGTCCGATTTCGCGCGACGATCGGAGGCGCGGGCGACGAGGGCGTTTCAGCGCTTTCTTGACGCCGCGGACACAAAGGCGCTACTCGTCTCGTACAACAACGACGGAATCATGTCCCCCCGGGAGATCCTCGAGATGCTCAGCGAGGACGGGATCAACACGGTGGAACTGATGCGCCGGGAGCACGTGAAGTTTCGCGGAGGAAAAGCGACGCAGAGTGCGGTCACCACCGACGAGTTTCTCTATCTGGTGTACCGGGGCAGGCGGCAATCCCGGGCGGAGCGGTCGCGGTTGCGGTCGCTGGTGGTGGAACTGGCGCTGAACCGGGAGATCGCCGATCGCTTCGTAATTCCGTCGCGCTGGAGCGCCGGCCGGGAACCATCGGGAACCGCGACGCCGTCACCGGAACTGCACGCATCACCGTCGACGGAACCGCGCGAACCGGGAGGCCCTTCGACGGACGCCGTGGTGCTCGGGACCCCCGGGGGAAGCCGGATCACCCTTACCCGGGAGTTCCGCGTGGGGCGCATCGAGATCGAAGGCACCGACACCGGTGAGGCGGAAATGGTTGCGAAGGCGGTGAGAGCGGCGACGGGGACGGTGGTCGAGGTGGTGGAGGAGTTGATCCTTCACGGGGACTACCGGCGGGCGATCGCCGTCCTGCAGCGTCTGAAGATCCGGAAGTACCGGGACGCTTTCGATCGTCTCGTCGGGGTGCTTCGGGAGGCGCCGCTTTCGTCGGAGGAGCGGGAGCGCCTCGAGCAGCTCGTCGCGCGGGTCGC
>JBKHFT010000030.1:0-27402 GCA_046540055.1 Alkalispirochaeta sp. | reverse complement strand
ACGCGCTCCATGATCGCTCCCCGGGCGAGGACGAGACGAAACGCGTCGTCAGGGGTAAGGACCCCGACCTCGACAAACGCCGCGTACTCGCCGAGGCTGAATCCGGCGGCGCGGGTGCCGGTAATCCCGTACTCTGCAAGAACGGTCCGGGCGGCGAGGTTTGCGAGGGTGATCGCGATCTGGGTGTTGTCGGTCTGTTTGAGATCATCTTCGGTCCCCTCGAAGAGGAGTTCGGTCATCGATTTCTGCGCGATATCGGAGGCGACTTCAAAGAGTTCCCGCACCGCAGCGCTGTGATCGTACAGATCCTTCGCCATGCCGGGGAACTGGGCGCCTTGTCCGGGGAAAAGAACGGCAATTTCCATAGGGAGAACGGTATCACAACGGGGTATGCGCTTCAAGATGTCGGTTACGGACCGACAATTGGGGGCATCACCTCATTGGCAGCGAACGCCGCTTTTGCTATCTTTCGGTCACAGGAACTCTGATGAATACCGCAAAAATCGCCTCCGTCGGTGCCTATGTACCGTCCCGACGGATGCATAACGATGAGCTTGCACGGATCGTGGATACCTCCGACGAGTGGATCTACTCCCACACGGGGATCCGCTACCGCCATATCGCCGCTGAGAACGAATCCGCCGGCGACCTCGCCGTTCCCGCCGCGGAGCAGGCGATCGAACGCGCCGGTATCGAGCCGGACGATATCGATCTTGTCCTTCTCGCAACGAGCACCCCCGACTACGTCGGCCTTCCGTCGACGGCGTGTGTCGTGCAGGACCGCCTCGATATCAAGGACGCCGGGGCGATGGACGTCGTGGCGGCGTGCAGCGGCTTCGTCTACGCCCTCGAGACGGCGCGGGTCTACGTGGAAGCGGGGGCGATGCAGAACGTCCTCGTTGTCGGGAGCGAGGTGTACAGCAAGATCGTCAACTGGGAAGATCGACGCACCTGTGTGCTCTTTGGAGACGGTGCGGGAGCGGTGGTCGTCCAACGTTCCGGGAAGGACGATCCCGGCAGGATCTATCCTGCGATCCTCGGCTCCCAGGGGTCCGGCGCGGAGTCGCTCTATCGCAGCCACGGCGGTACCCGAAACGCCTACGTTCCGGGTACGACCCCCGAGGGGGATCTCAAACTCAAGATGGACGGACGAAAGGTCTATAACTTTGCGGTCTCCTCGATGGGGTACGTGATACAGCAGCTCCTGAACGCTAACGAGCTCTCCTTTGAGGAGATCGATCGGGTGATCCCCCATCAGGCGAACGACCGGATCATCTCCGCCGCGGCAAAGCGCGCCGGATGGGACCCGAAGAAGTTCTATGTGAATATCGCGGAGTACGCCAACACGTCCGCCGCCTCGATCCCGATCGCGATGAACGAGATGTACGAAAAAGGACTGATGACCAGGGGAGGCAGATACGTCACCGTCGGATTCGGCAGCGGTCTGACCTACGGGGGGAACCTCTTCACCTGGTGACCGCGGCCGCGGTGTTGCGTGGGGGCGACGGCATGGCCAGTAACGGGCGGGGGCGCCCACCGGCGTTGGCAGCATCGCGAGTAACGTGGGGGCGGCCGCCGGCGTTGGCAGCATCGCGAGTAACGTGGGGGCGGCCGCCGGCGTTGGCAGCAAACAGCCCGCCGGTAAGGTGGGGGGGCGCCCGCCGGCGTTGTGCAGCGGCGGCAGCACTGCCGTCACTCGTCGCCGATCACCACCGCGGCGATCGCTTCGAGGGTGCGTCGATCTCCTCCGGATGTTCGTGGTTCCAGGGGTGCCGTCCCTCCCGTGATCGTATCGCCGGTGGGGGTGTGAGAAACACGCCACACGACGCCTTCTTCTGCCTCGGACAACACCAGTACCAGGGGACTCCCGGAAACGTGAACGATGCCGAGGCGATGCAGAATTCGCCGCGTCCGCCGCGGGCGGAGGGTGCCCGGCCCTCTCCCGGGAGATCCGGTCGTCGTCGTGGAAGGAACGACTTCGATTCGCATCGGCACCCGGAGCCCCTCCACGGGGAACACCCCCGGATGCATACGCCACGCCTCGACGGCGGCGGCAACACCGGGGGTGGCCGACGAGAGGACGGATGCGCCGTCGCCATCGCCTCGGTCCGTCGTGTTCCTGTGCCTCGTACCCAGTATCCTCCACACCTCCACGAGGGCCGCGAGGCGCTGCGCCTGGTCCCATGATCCGGTTCGAGCCGCGGCGAAGCGCATCAGTTCAGCCGCGTCTTCCGCGAGGGTCGCACGGACCATGCGATAGTCCTCTTCCGCGGCGGGATTAACCGGCAGTTCGTGTCGCTCCGCTTCGGCGAGGTGGCGAAGAGCGATCGCCGGGACCCACGACGATGCCTCCATCCGGTTCCACGCGGCGAGAATCGGTCGCGACCCCGCTTCATACTTACCGGCAACCCGGATACTCAGTTTCCGGTAGAGTCCGCGGTAGTACCAGCTGCGAACGCGTCGGGCGAATCCCCGAAGGACAAGCGTCACCCGTTTACCGATCGACCCGGGACGGTATACGCGGTCCCGGCGTGCCCCTGCCCGGTACGCCCCGGCAAGGGCTCCGTAGAGTTGCTGCTGGTACCGGTCAGGGTCGGTCCCGAAATAGTACAACCACCCCTCGTGATCGCCTGTCGCAAGGGGTTCAAGGAGTGCGATCGCCTCGTCCGGTTTTCCCGTGGCGGTCAGGTGCTCCGCAAGGGAGAGGGTTGCAAGGGTCCCGTCCTCATCGAGCAGAACGGCACGCCTGAGGTCTTCTTCGGCTGCTGCAAACTCGAGACGCCGAAAACGCAGCTCCGATCTGATCATGAATCCACCGGCGCGTTCGAGCATCTCCATAGACCGTCGTGCCGCCGCCTCCGTCTCATCCCACCGGTAGAACCGCGCGTGGAGGATGCTCTCGTTGTAGTGCGCTACCGACAGGAAATAGCGGTCGTACTCTTCCGACGCGCCGGCGATCGCCGAACGATACTCGGCGACGGCATCGTCGTAGCGGTACATACCGGCGTAGACCGTCGCGAGGGTCATCGACACGTTCCGGTCGGGACCGTGGTCTGCAAGAACTCCCTCCAGGAGCGTCGCTGCTTCGGTGAGTCGGTGCTCTTTGTAGTACAACCACGCGAGATCGTCGGCAACGACGCGGTCATCCGGTGCCCGGCGGTGGAGCTCTTCGAGAATCGTGATCGCCGGGTCATTCCGGTTCAACCTGCCGAGGGCGCGACTCACGTCGTACCGGACCGGGTAAGTCGGCGCACCGAGGCGCAGCGCCTCCTGCCACGCCGTCAACGCCGATTCGAACAGCTCCTCCTGGTAGTACAGCTCTCCCGCACGCCGGGGAAAGCGGTAGTCGTCAGGGAACGTGCGTCGACCTTCGGCGATCCGTCGCAGCGCCAGTGCGTAGTTCCCGGCGTCTCTCGCGGTGTCGATGCGTTCGAGGAGCTGCTCCGCGGCAGATTCCGTGTCGGCGTCAACCTCCGTCTCGGCAGCAGGCTCCGTCTCTCCGGGTATCTGGGCATCGACGCGGACCGGATCCGGTTGCAGGGTCAGCAGTGGAAGAGCGACGAGGAGCACCGTTCTGCCGGTTCCGCTCGGGATCTCCCGTCGGTGCCGGCATCGTACCTGCGTCCGGCACCGGATCGGCAGAGAGACCCGAAGAAACCAGAGGATCCGCCGGAACCGGGAGATTCCCGCCGGGGGGTGTCCGAGGTGCGTGACGATCTCCCCGGCGAGTTGATCGAGATCCTCCCCCGTAAACGCCCGATCGTACCGCGCGCGGTCGGCGATCCCGCCGATGCGATCGTACGGCGGGGGCTGCCGGGCGGGTACGGTTTCGTCGGTCTCGCCACGGGTACCGGCGACACCGATCCCCCGCCGCCGGAAGACAAGGAATCGCCGAAAGATGATCTCCGCGGCTCGTCGCGGGTTTGCCCGGGCCAGCCGACACCACCAGATATGCCGAAGAAGGAACGCGACCCCGATCGATGCCCCGGCAAGGATGACGAGAACGAGGGAGGTCCGCACCTCGGACCGTCGTACTTCGCCGTCGCTCCCTCCGGAAGACCCGACGGGGGGCAGCGTTCCGCTCTGATCCGGGACGTTTCTCAGGATTTCTTCAACGAGGGCGACCAGCTGTTCCCGGTCACCGCCGTCACGGTACTCGAACGTCTCGTCCGGGGCGAGAACCTGGGAGGTGGGGTCAAACTCGACCCATCCGTACCCGGGAAACCACACCTCTACCCAGGCGTGGGCCATATCGGCGCGGACCGGATAGTACCCCATCACCCCTTCCCTCGGATCGGTAAAGAACCCGAGGGCCACCCGTGCGGGGATATCGAGAGAACGCGCCATGATCGCCATCGCGAAGGCGAAGTAGGAGCAGTACCCTTTTTTCGATTCGAACAGAAAGTGCGAGATCTGGTCCCCGTCAACGGCAACCCCGGGATTCAGACTGTAGTAGTAGTTTTCGAGAAAGAACCGTTCCAGGGCGACCAACGTCTCGAGATATCCCGCAGGGTTCTCACCTTCCTCGGCTTCCGGTCGGCTCTCGGCGTCCGGTCGGCTCTCAGCTTCGGTGTCCCCGTCGGCGGCGGCGTACCCGTCGGAGGCGGCGTCCCCGTCGCCCGTGGCATCCCCGTCGGCGGCGGTGTCCCCGTCGGCAGCGGCTTCCGACGCTGACCCCGGGACGGACGCCGCGATCGATTCAGCGAGGGCGATAATCGCCGGGTCATCGCTTCCGGAGAGATACGCGGAACGCCACGAACGGGGAAGGTCCTCAGGCCACGGGACGTCGACAAGGTCGCTCCGGTCGGTGACGGGTGGCACCGACCGGACCCGGTACGCGGAGGTGACCGACGGAAGTGCGTCGGTCGGTATCTGTTCTGCGGCCACCGGGGTGATCGCCGACAGGAACGCGTCGGGATCGATGTTGATCAGATAGAACTCCTGATCGATGATCCCCGACACTTCCGACCCTTCCTGTTCACCGGTTGCGGGAAATCCTTCCGTGATCACCTCGGAGAACGTTGCGGGCGGGACCGGCGACGGCTCCTCTCCGGGACTCAGGCGATAGAATCCGCGCCGTTCGGTATAGCCCCCGAGAACGTATCGTCGGAGCAACCGGTCCGGAGGCATCCGGTCTTCCCGATAGAGCAGAATAAGGTCCCGGCGCCGACCGATCTCGGTGGCAAGATCGATGTAGTCCGCGAAGTCGAAGTGAAGCGCGTCGGGGCGCATCAGTCCACCCCGGGCAACGGTTGCCCTCTCGCTCCAGAACCGGTACCCGCCGAAGGCGGCGGCAAGAGCTACCAGAAGAGCAACAACGAGAAGGAACCGGTCCCGTCGGTGGTTACCTTCGATCCGCTGGTGCAGGAGCAGCAGCACTCCCGCGACGATCGCCACAATCAGAAACGCCAGGGGGTGCGAGAAGAGGGTGGTGTCGAAGAAGCCCTGGGACCAGAACAGAACAACGATGATTCCCGCTCCTGTCGGTGCGAAGAGGACGCGAGATCCCGGATAGACGCGGAAGATTCCCTCCGGAACCAACACGACCGCCGCGATCACCGCAGGGATGACGATCGTGAACGGTACCGTGAGGAGCGCCTCGTCAACCGCGACGGACCGGACCGCCCCGGCAACAACGCGCGCTCCCAGCAGCACGGCGAGGGCAACGGCGAGAGGAGCGGTTACCGACGCAACGATATACCCTCGGGGTCGTCGCCGGTACTTCAGGAGGATCTCACCGACACCGATGCCACCGGCGAACGCCGCCGCCAGGGACTGCCATGGTATAAGGAGCGCCAGGTATCGGTGGATCAGCAGCAGCACCCCGAGCAGGAAGACCCGTCTGATCGTCGCCGCGGCAACCGCACCGTCAAACCGCTTCGAACCGTTCACCGTACCGTATTCCTATCGTTTCTTCAGACCACTCCGACGGTGCCAGCCGCGAAACCCCGCCGGTCACGTAGAGAACCAGACCGGTCGCAGAGTCTTCAGGCAACAACACGATCTCACCACCTGGACAGGTCGGCGCAAGCTCCGCCCACTCCCACCGTGCACTCTCGACGTCATCATAGAACCGGGCCGCCGGCCCGAGCAGGGCAAGGCGCACGGGACGGTCCGGACGCGTGATACTCTCGCTCAAACCGACCGCCGTGCCTATCAGGCGATCGAGGGTTTCGTGGGTTGCCCCGGCGGTGTGGTCCAGAGCGATCGTGACGGTTCCGACCCGAGGCGGAACCTCTTCGCCGATTCTGAGATACAGCTCACCGGTGTGGGCGTACATCCCCCAATGGATGTGCCGCGGATCGTCGCCCGGATAGTACGGTCGCGATTCGATCAGCTCCGCGTTTCGCCGAACCGATACATCGTCGATCCGGTGCGTTCCGGATACGCCGCTCACAGGGTCCGGAAGCGCCGCATCGCCGGTACCGGGGAGCACCCGGAGAACCGCTTCGTCGTCGCCCCCGGTGTAAATCACCCGAAACAGAGCGAGGGGATCGTCCCACACGAGGCGACACGAATCGGGACGGTAGAGACCGCGCCGGATCCCCTCGCCGGAGAGGACGCCGTCGCTTCTCGTTCCACGGGAGCCCCCTCGCGCCGTCCCTGCTTCCGGGACAGGCGCGTTTCCGTGGTCACCATCCCGACCCGGTGTCACAGCGCTGCGAAACGTCCTGGAAACCCCCTCGGGGCCTCCACTCGCCAGCACAACCTCTAACGTCAGCGGGATCTCCGCACCACCCGAAGAGACGGGAACCGCGAAAGACCCGGAATCAACGATCACCGCCGGTACGTTTCCGAAGGAGACGACGACGTATCGCCGCCGGAGATACCGGACTCCCGTCACCAGCGCCGAGACCACGAACAGCGCCGAAAGGATCACCCCCGTCGCCAGGGCCACCAGCTCCATCCGGAGAACTCCCGGGATCAGAGCAACGACGGCGGCAAAAAAAAAGCAACGCCTCCGGGTGTGACGGCAACGCGACCGGAGAGTTTCATCGTCGCCTCTCCACGACGGCGCCGGACGTGGTGGAACGGTTTCCCGAACGTTTCATCGCGTCTCTCCCGTCGCGTCCCGATTCCGGAACGAACCGATCTCGCTCTCGCGCAGTGCGGCGATCTCCCGATCCCGAATCTCCCGAAGGATCGCCGCGGTGTCGTCTCCGTGGCGGAACGGGCGTAACCGGTGGGAAAGCACGGGGACCACCGCGTCTTCCACATCCACATCGCTGACATACTCCCGGTTGCGCAGGAGCGCAAGGGCACGGACGACGTGGACCAGGTGAAGACCACCGCGGGTGGAGGCACCGTACCGGATTCGTTCGTCCCGTCGGGTCCCCCGAACGATCGCGTTTACGACGTCGAAGATCTCCGGGGCGCAGTACACCTCGAGGGCCCGGGCACGCAGGGTGAGAATTTCACCGAGAGATGTCTCCCCCCGGAGATTCGGGACGATCGTTCGTGAAGGATCGTCCATGAGAATCGAACGTTCAACATCCTCGGCGGGGTGTCCCAGAGTGAGACGCATCGCAAAACGATCGAGCTCGGCGAGGGGAAGCGGGTACGTTCCCTCCATTCCCACGGGGTTTTCCGTCGCGATGACGAGAAAAAAATCGGAAAGGGTATAGCGGCGATCGCCGATCGTAACCGCCCCCTCGTTCATCACCTCGAGAAGGGCGGATTGTACCTTCGGTGTCGCGCGGTTGATCTCGTCCACGAGAAGAAGGTGGGTAAAAACCGGTCCCGGTCGAAAGCGGAAGCGTCCCCGGGAGGGATCGTACACGTCGACTCCCGTTATGTCGTAGGGAAGAAGATCGGGGGTACACTGGATACGCCGGAACTCGGCGGGGTGATCTCCCCCGGAGATCAGCGTCGCCAGCGCCCGGGCGAGGGTCGTCTTTCCCGTGCCGGGGAGATCCTCGAGAAGGATATGTCCCCCGGCGACGACCGCCGAGAGGAGAAGTTCCAGCGCCGTCGCGTTTCCCCGGATCACCCGTCCGAGGTGTTCAGCTACCCGGTCGATACTCACGAAACGAAGCTTACACCGTCGTCGTACACTTCTGAAAGATCTATCTCCGGGAGGAGTGTGTTCAGATCGGCGTCGATGCGAACAGCCTCACCGGTACGGAGATAGAAAAGATGCACCGTCCCCGGTTTCCCGTAGAGCTCCTCCGCAGCGCGACGGTACACCGCCATCTGCATCTCGTAATGCTCCGGCACGACCTCAAGGTCGCTCTTGAAATCAACGATCTCGACACGATCGGATCCTTCGACGACGAGGTCTATCTTTCCGTTGAGATAGAGCGCCGGCTCCCCCGCTCGCAGATAGAACGGTACTTCACACTCCACCGATCGATCTTCCCCGGGCGACCGCAGTTGATCCCAGAACTCCGACGCCAGAAACCGTTCCGACAGCTCCCAGGAGGTACGACACATCTCGACCCGTTCTTCGGGGTCTTCGATTCTCCAGAGGATCGATCGTGCGTCACTGTGATCGGGACCCCACGCATCTTTGGTGAGTTCCGGAGTACCTGCTGCCCCCGTGGTGGCGGCGGTGTCTCCCTCGCTTTCTGAGAGATCTCCCGTCGTCGCGGTGATCCGTAGCTCCAGCAACCGGTGAACGAGGGTACCCAGGGTTGTTGCGTCGGTATCACCACCTTCTGTTCCGGTCCCGAATGCGGAATCGACGGAGGGATCGTCGGCGGTGTCGACCACACCGGCCCCGAACACCATTCCATCGGCTTGTCGCTTCATCGCGTTGATCCCGGAGGGTGTCGATTCCACGATTCGCCGTGATCGCCGGGGTACCCCGGCGCCCTCAAGCAGGGCGATCGCATCGACCCGGCGGCGACGCACTCCCTGGGGAACCGCTACACCCCGGAGTTCGTCCTCGGTCATATGGGGGATCGTCGCCGTTGTGACCAACCCGTTGAAGCCGGAATCGACACCCCCCGTATCCGGTTGCAGCCCCAGCGCATTCGACAATAGCTGAAACAGTGAGGTCCCGCGGTTTCCCGACCGCATCGCCGCGGTGAAATACAGACGCTTCTCCGCACGGGTCGCCGCAACGTAGAGCAGGCGTTTGAGCTCGGCGAGGGATCGCCGATCCTCTTCCTCCCGGGCGTGACTCTCGATCACGTTGTAGGATTCCCCCGATGGCGCGCTCTCGGGGAGGCGAACGGTAACGCCGTAGCTGTCGTCGTGCCAGATCAGGTCGGATCGCTGCGTCAGACGGCGGTCGCAATCGGCGACGAACACGATCGGGAACTCGAGCCCCTTCGATTTGTGGATCGTCATCACCTGTACCGCGCCGTCGGACCCTTCATCCTGAAGCTCGTCCTGCTTTTCCGTCTCCCCCATCTGCTCACGGAGAAAATCGACGAACTCGATCGCGCTCCGGCCCTGGAATCGTAACGCCAGGGCAAAGAGATACTCCATGTGCTCCAGGTAGGAGTGGTCGCTGCCGCGATGGAGGATTCCGTAACGATACCCTCCTTCGTCCCAGATCCGGCGGATCACCTCATAGACGGGGTCGCGATCGAGACGTGACGCGATATCTCGGTAGAGGTCACCGGCGGCGACCAGCTTTTCCCGATCGTCGGTGCTCAATGTCGCAGGGAATGGTTTCGCCAACGCCGGGGGGAGGGAACGCTGCGCCTCCGGCGCTCGTGGCTGCGGCTCCGTATCCGACGCTCCCCTCTCCGATGCTCGCACCTTTGCCGTTGCGTCGCCTCTCTTCGGTGCGTCGCTCCCCGCCGCTACGTCGCTCCCCGCCGTTGCGCCGCCTCCCGTCGGTGCGTCCCCGGTGAGGACCCGCACGATTCCCGCGTCTGAGAGCATCACCAGCGGACCCCGCAGGTACGCGACGAGGGCTTCCCGATCGTCGGGATAGTAGATGAGCTGCAACAGGGAGTAGATGTCGCTCGCCGGCGCTTCGGTAAAGAGGGAACGAACCGCTCCGGTATGATAGGGGATACCCTGCCGCCGGAGCATTCGCTCGTACACCTGTTGTCCCGCACTTGACCGCAACAGGATCGCGATATCCCCGGGGCTGTATCCCTCCCGATGGACAAGGTGATCGATCTCTCCGGCGATCCACCCCGCCTCGGCGTATTTCCCGTCGGCGTACTCGACGTCGTCGTCGGACTCCGGCCGGTCCTTCGGTACCCACGCGACGGTGACGCCCGCCGCACCGTTCTCGTCGCGTTCGATTTCCGGTACTTCCAGCCCCGAGAACTCCGCTTCGTAGTCCTCCTCGGCAGAGGCGAACACCGTCGGAAAGAGACGATTGAAAAACGTTATCAGCAGCGGGTCACTCCGGTAGTTCCGCGGAAGCTCGATGAGCGCCTCCCGCCGTATATCCTCGGGAAGGGAACGGGCGATCTCGTCGGCGAGGCGGCGAAAGACGCTCACATCGGCGCCGCGGAAGCGATAGATCGACTGTTTCTGGTCCCCGACGAAAAAGAGCTTGGTCCCGTCGATCCCCTCCGCGTCGGGCACTCCGGGAGTTCCGCTGCGGTCGGCGAGGAGAAACAGCAGGTCCCGCTGCCCCGCGTTGTTGTCCTGGAACTCGTCGATCATGATATACCGGAACTGTTCCGCGTAGACCCGGCGCAGTTCGAGGTCCTCCGAGAGGAGGCGCACCGCAGCGTCCATGATATCCCGAAAACTCAAGAGCCCCGTCGTTCTGCGCTCGTCTATGACGCTCCGGCGCAGCTCGTCGAGAAGCGCGTAGAGACGCCGGAGCTCCCCTTCCCGTTCACCGGTACGCACGATTGCGAGCCAGTCCGCGAGGAGACCGCTCCGACGGGAGCGACTCTTGTCGAGGAGGCGGTTCATCTCCTCCTTGAGGAGCGGTGCATCCCCTTTGGAACCGATGTTCCGACCGGTGACCTCGAGGAAGATCCGGAGCGCTTCGTAGTCGCCGCTGCGTACGCCGATCCCCTGTTTCGCTTCGACCCCGGAGGGTGACCCGACATCGTACTCCGCGATCCGGGACACGATCTCGTCTACCTCACCCTCGATCTCCTTCCGGCGTCGGGAGAGCCATCCGAGTTGCTCCTCGAGGTCGTCGGTGAAGGTCCGGGTATCGACGATACCGACATGGTCGACGATGAGGGGGGCGAGGAGCTTCTCGATCGTCCCGTCGATTCCGTGCTTCCGGATGAAGTCGGTCAGCGGTATTTCGTCACCGTGACGGATGAGAAACGCCATCGCCTGACGCCGCGTCGCCCGCGCCAGTTCCGCATCGTCACTCGTCACCACCGGGGGCAACCCGAATCGGTGGGCGCCGTCCCGGAGAATCGAGGCGCAGAAGCTGTCGATCGTCGCGATCCGCGCCTCGTCGAACCGACGAAGCTCCCGAAGAAACGACGGGTG
This sequence comes from Alkalispirochaeta sp., assembly GCA_046540055.1. GTDB lineage: Bacteria > Spirochaetota > Spirochaetia > DSM-27196 > Alkalispirochaetaceae > Alkalispirochaeta. The sequence goes on along the minus strand of JBKHFT010000030.1, from coordinate 16,026 downwards.
CGTTCCGGCTCCCTCCTGAAGGCCGGCGTAGATCCGGGAGTACATCTCCGCCGCCGCCTTCCGTGTAAAGGTCAGGGCGAGGATCTCCGGAACACCGGCGCTTCCTTCCCGGATGATCGCGAGATACCGTTCCGCGAGTACCCTGGTCTTCCCGCTCCCCGCCCCGGCGGAGACCACCACGTTGTGGCGAACGTCGGTTGCCCGCTGCTGGTCGCGATCAAGCACCATCGGAAAACCTCCTCGTCACGAAACACCGGCGGCAGATGCTCCGCATCCCGCATTCAGGACACCCGGGATCATCCTGGCACATGAACTCGCCCTCCCGGACGGCGCGGTGGAGATCTCCGAGAAAACGGGGCAGGCCGGAGATGAACTGAGGGAGGCGCGCCGCGGCCTCACGGGAGTGTCGCCCTCCGTCCCGATCGGCAACGCGCTGAACCGTAGCGTCGGTAATATCCACGTACAGCAACCGGTAATTCCGGGGCGGATCGAAGGGACCGAACGTCGTCTCGTGAAGCAGCGCGTACAGCGGCAGTTGAACGGTGCTGCTCGCTTCGGGACCCGGTGGATCGACCGGAAGCACCCGCGTCGGTCCGTGCTGGGCGCGTACCCGCGTTTTGTAGTCGATGATCGTCACCGTTTCGCCGTCGTCGATGATCCTGTCGGCGGTTCCCGTCACGGGAATACCACCGATCTCCCCGTGAAAGCGATGCTCCCGCAGGCCCGATCGCCGGAGCCCGACCGCGTCGTTCTCGAGTATCGTCGCGATCGATACGGTGATAGACCGGGTTCGACCGGCGGCACCGATCCGGGGGAGGAAGAGTTGCGCTTCCGGATCGGAGAACACCGTCTCGACGATCCGGGAAATCGACGTCGAATCGTCGGCGGCGGCGACCCGGGCCAGGACACGGTGCAGGAGCGTACCGGTGAGCATCGGGCTCGTCGGGGAGAAGCCCCATCGTCCCTCTTCTACCTTCAGTATCGTTCTGACGAAGAATGAGAACGGACACCGTTGGAACCGGTCGATCGAGGTCGGAGACCACGCCGTCGGCAGCGGTAGCAGTGCGGCGATCTCCGACGGGATCGGAACGTCCTGGAAGGAGGCGGTAACGGGGGAGAGGGTTGTCTTCAGCGCCCGGGCAAGACCGCGCCGCTGTCGTCGGTACAGGAACCGCGGCGTCCCGGCGTCGGCCCCTCGCCACCACCGGGCCTCCTCATCCCAGAGGGTATCGCGCCGCTCCTTCGGCGCGAGTACGGGGGGACCGAGTTCCGGCGCGGGAACGTGGGCCCCCGACGGAGAGGTTCGGGCGCTGGAACACACGGTGTTGCCCATCCCCTGGCCGTAGGCGCGGAGAAACGGTATCGTCCGGTCCTCGGCACCTCCTCCGACGATTCGAAACTCATCGACCCGGAAACCGATGGGCGCAACGGTGCGAATCCGCGTATCCGACTGGGACAGGCCGATCACGTAGTGCCGTGGCACCGGCAACCCCGCAGCGACGCGATAGGGGTACACAGCGATCGCTTCACCCCTCACCTGCGGCACGTACCGGTGCTCCCCGAGGGCGGTGAGAAAGAAGCGCCACGGTTTCCGAACCGGGATGCCCCGTTCGTGGACCTCGAGAACCCCCGCCAGGTCCCGGAGCGCCGTCTCGTACACCCGTTCCGATCGTCGGTACATCGGGTCGTCCCAGCGGGAATCTCCCCGGGAAGGAACGAAGTGATCGAGAAAGCGACGAAGCGCGTTACGGAGTGCCGGTGGATCCGATGCGGAACGAAGTGCAGCGACGTCATTCCGGAGACGTCGGTACCGGGTACCAAGGAAGCGGTAGAAACCGCGCTTCGGCGTATCCGGCAGGTCCTCCACGATGGAAAACGCCCGCTCCCATTCGCGGTCGCCGTAACAGTGCGCTTCGTAGCCGAACCGGACGAGAGCAGCGTTCACGTCCGGGTCAACCCAGGGAACACTTCGATCGAAGAGAAGGGAGGCAACGGCGGTAACGTCGAAGTCGTGACGGATCACCTCGTCGAGGCGGCGAAAGAGGGACCCGCCGGGTTGCTCCGGAACGGGGGCCCCCGAGGCGAAGCGGAGGGGCACGTCACGACGCGCCGCCTCCCGCTCGATCCATGGCTTCAGGGACTCGAGATTCGCCGCGGTGATCGCAATCTCATGGAGAGCGATCCCCCCGGAGAGGTCCTCCTCGATCGCGTCGAAAAGGCTGCGGATCTCGTCACCGCTCGTCTCGTACACCCGCCAGGGACCGGCTTGTCCCGGCGCCGCTGCGTCGTGCCCGCCGGCCCCTGGTGTCTCCGCGTCGCGCCTCGGCGGCGTCCTGTCGCGCCCCCCAGCCCCGGCAGACTCATTCCCGGCAGTCTCCACGTCGTGTTTCGTAGCCCCAGGGTTCTCCGCGCCGTGCCCCCAAGCCCCTGTGTTCTCCGTGCCGTCGAGAGAGATCGTCGTCACCAGTGGCGCGAGCTCGGCGCGGTAATCGTGAAAGTCCTCAAGCAGCTCCGGCCAGAGGATCACCGGGTGGTATCCGATTCGGTCCAGGGCCACCCTTCCGCGGAGTTCCCAGCTCGGTTCGAAGAGGCTGTGGGCATCAAGGAACTCGCGATATCGCCGGGTGATCTCCCGAATATCCCCGGCGATACCTTCAGGGAGAGCGCTCCCTGCGTCGCCGAGACGCATCAGCTGCGGAAGGAGTCGTACGATACCGAAGGTAACGTCCGGTGGAGTCGACGCGTAGCGAGGTTCGATGATCCGGAAGAGAAATGGGTGTTCCCGGTTCTGTTCAACGAGAGATTCCGCAAAAGCGCGACGAATCAGGTGCGATACCGGACGATACCGCTCTTTTACCGGTATCGCGATCTCCTTGAAGTGATCCCACGAGAGCACCCGATCGGCACGGATCGCTCGGGTTTCACCGTGAGTTACCAGCGCCTTCCGCCACCCGGCCGCGACGATCTCCGATGGAAACACAAGCACGACGTTCCCTGCAGAGAACCGTTTCTCGATCATCGGGTATGGTAGGATCATGGACATCCATTATGACATATTCGATTCGATGCGACGAGTCGCTTGCGTATCCGTGCCGGGAGGATTACTCTTAACTCCTCGTGGCGAGTGTCAAAGTTGTTCCTCTCAAAGAGTTCATCCACACCTACCCGTCGGGACTGCAGTATCTCCTGAATCAACGCGAAAACATCATCTGCCGAAACCGGAAAAGCGGTAAGGTGAAACAGGTCCAACTCCGGGCGTTGTACCAGAACAATCCGAAATTCTGGCAGATCGAGGAGTCCTGGAGTTACTACCTCGACAGGCAGATCGCCGACGCAACCGCCGACGCGATCCGTCTCGCCCAGGAAGAGCTGGAGGCGAGAAAACGTGCCGCCGGCGAGTCCGGGTCCGGCGACGCCGACGAACTGGAGGAGCTCCAGCCCGCAGAGCCCGCCCCTCCTGAGACGACGGAACCGGCGGGATCAGACGCCCCGGACCACACACCCTCGCAAGGTGGAAACACGAACTTCGGCGGCGTCTACGCCAAATACAAGGACCTCGAGACCCCCGAGCGGGTCGGTCTCCTGCAGGCAACGACGCGCAAACTCGAGGAACTGATTCAGGCGGAGGAGGTCGAGCCGGAGATCGTCGCGGAAAACCTCGTCCAGGCGAGTGAAGATGCCACGATGGCGAACCGGGCCACCCTTCTCGAGGCGCTCCGTCTCGGCGACGACCAGGCAAAGGCGTACACCCGGGAGATCGTCAAGGAAACGCACAAGATGGTACGGTCCACGATCCGGCTGGTGGACTCGGCGGTGTACAACGACGAACTCGTTCGGGCGGTGGTGGAAAAGTCGAACGGCACCGTTGTCCAGCATATGACCCGCGTGTTTCTGAGCGGTCTGGAGTTTCTCCTCTACTACAACAAGCAGGTCATGACAAAGGGGATCGCGAACCGGATCCGTATCCGCTTCAGCCGGGATTACAAAGAGTACTACCTGGGTCTTCTTCCCCACCTTCACGAGGACTACGTGACTTTGGAACATGTCTTCTACGGCGGGATGAAATCGCTGAACGAGACGGAGATCAACAAGTTCGCAACGGGGTTTCTTGTTCACGACGTCGGCAAGGCAGAGGATATCGAGTACCACGAAGGAGACTTGGGGTACGACCGCGCCACCGTGGAGCGTCACGTGAAACTGGGATACAAGGCGGTCATGGACAAGACCAACTATCCCCGGGAAGCGGCGTTTATAACCGGGTATCATCACGAGTACTACGGCCACCCGGCGGGCTACGGGTACTTCCGGGAGTTCCTCGACGCCTACAAGAAGAGCAATCCCCAGGTCACCCAGGACTACATCATGGCCTATACGATGGAACCGTTGATCGACTACCAGGTCCTCGCGTATTTTCCTGCGAAGATGCTCGAGATCGTCGATGTCTTCGACTCTCTCACCGATCCGAACCGGATGTACCGGAGCTCCCTCTCACAGGAAGAGGCGCTCGGGATGATCCGGTCCGAGTTCATCGAAGAGAACCGCAAGATCGATCCGATCCTCTTTCAGCTCTTCGTCGAATTTATGGAGAGCAAGACGCCGGGGTAGGGGCAGGCGTCGGAGACCAGGCGCCGAAGGAGGGGTACACAGGCGACGATTCGCGACCGGCAGCGGAGGCGGCCGGCGCAACGCTCCCCCGCCGAACGCGCCGGTGCTCTCAGTTCTGGAGCACCAGCCCGTCGAAGTAGCCGCGCATCGCCGAGACGAAATCCCGGGAGACCGCCTCCTCGATATCCTGATACGCGAACGCCCGTGCCGCCTCCTGGGAGATCCCCGAAGCGCGATTCTCCTCATCGTAGTTCACCAGACTCCGTCCGTCGGGACCGATCATCCCGAGACTCACCGTCCACCGTACCGACTGGAAGTCCGCGTTCGACGGAATCTCGTTGATCGAAATCACCCCTTCTACGGAGAGAGTCGAACCGGAATCGACGAGAGGAAAACGTTCATCACTGAGAGCCTGCCGGAGGATGCTGGTGACCCGGCCGTCGGTGTCACCGGCTACCGATACGGAGACTCCCATCCGGGACGCGATGTCCGCACGTCGCTGTATCACATCGTCGAACACGTAGGGAAGCTGAACGGTCCGTGCCATTCCGGGTACGATGATATTGAGCTGATCGATGAGTACCTCGTTGCTGCTTGCGACCACCGCCGCCGCGCTGGTATAGGCATACTCACGGATAATCCCGTCACTCTCCTCCGCCTCGGTGAGGAATCGGTCGACCTGACGCCCGTTGCGGGTGATCAGATCACGGTAGACCTGCGACGTCGGAAGACGTTCGAGGTAGGCGATCACGTGCACCCGCCCCTGTTCGTCCACCGCAGCCTCGCCGTACTGTACGTTCAGGAGCGTCTGATTCGACTCAACGCTTGTGTCCTCGGCGAGACGGATCTCCGTCTCGGACATCGTTCCCTCGGCACTCATCAACTCCCGGTACCGCTCGCTGGTGCGGCTGTCCACCGAGACCTGCGCCTCAAAGGTCTGGGAGATCCCCGACAGCGCCTGCTGTTCCGCGTCGCGCCGGGTATCACCGGTACCTACGGCGGTGAGAAATTCATCGTCGGGGTATACGCTCTGGGGGTTAAGGTACCACTCGGGATATTCCGCCGTCGCCGTGGCGCTCCCCGGGGTGCCACCACCGCCGTTGGACACCACCGGCGTCGAAGCGCATCCGGCGATGAGAAGGAGCGCAAGCGCCGAAAGAGCAAGAAGCATGAAGGTCCGGGTCCCGCGTCTGAAACGTTGATCCATCGTGATCTTCTCCATCAGTTATTGTAGAAAGAACTCACCACGTTGAGTCCCTCCCGGTCGACCTCAACGGGTCCGACCTCTTCGACGTACATGAGCCCTCCCGTTCCGTAGTACTCGATCGCGATATCGTAGGTACCCGGCTCAAGCTCCCACTCCCCAGCGTAGGCGAAGGCGGGAAAGTAGCGGGATACACGAAGGTCCGCCTGCTCGCTGGCGTCGACGGCAACGCCCGTGGCCACCGATCCGACCAGTCCCGCGGCGAGTCCCAGCATGCTCCCCGATTCCTGTCCCGCCTGTTGCATCTGTTCTTTCCCCTTCTGGGCGAGGACACCCTTCACGATCGTCCGGGTCACCGTCTTGAGGAAGATGATCGGTTCCTTGATCTGGAACGTATCGAGAGCGACCTGTTCCATGTTTTCCAGGAGTCCAAGCTCTCCGATCGGGGTTCCGTCGGCGACAACCCTGATCCGCTCAACGTCGCTGCCACGGAGCACCATCCTGGGCAACTGGAATTTGAACTGATACCCTCCCTCAACGGGAAAACCGAAACTCGTGTACCCCTCGGGAATCAGATCTCCTTCCTGTCCCTCTTCGGCGTAGAGTATGTCCACCCGGTTGTTGAAGGTGACGACGTACAGGGTAACCGCCCGTTTGATCGGTGCCTGCCCGGTAAAGGCGAGCACGCTCAACCGCGCCTGATCGCTGGGTTCGATGATATCCCGCTCGAAGGGGTTCGGGTGGGCGTAGATGTTCGACTGCTCCCGGAACGCCGTCTCCAACTGCTCCCAGTCGATCCGGGCACCGTCGTAGTCACCGTCACCGCGATACATGATGAGACTCAGATATCTCCCGAAGGCGCTGTTGTAGAAACGGCTTTCTCCCGGTTCGATCTCTACCTCGGCGTCGTCGGACTGGTTATACCGTGCGGCGAGGCCCTGATACTTGTCCTCCAGGAGATTCAGCTTGTTGTTCATCCGGCGCACTTCGACGAAGGCTGCGTCGTAATCCTCCTGCTGCATGAACGCTACCGCGTTGAACACGTTGAGGTAGATATCCTCGAAGTCTTCACCGGCGTAATCGATCTGATTGTCGTTGAGAAGGAGACTTGTTGCCGCCTGAGAGACGCTCCGGGTGAAGTACTCTTCGATCAGCCGTTCAGCCTCCTGAAACCGCTCGATGCTGGTCCGGTAGTCGCGGTTATAGAAATGAAGCATCCCGCTATCGAGGTAGTAGAGAACCCCGTCGCGTTTTCCGTAGAGGGTATCGCTTTCGTCCTCGAGGGAGGTGACGGCAGTCTCGTAGTTCCCCTCTTCCGCCGACTCATCGATCTCGAGAAAGAGGGAGTTCCTGGTCGACACGCAGGAGGAGAGAACCGCCCCCGCCGTCACGAGCAGGAGAAACCGTACCGCAACCGTTCCGGCCCGCGATCTGTTCATAAGCGGCCTCCGTTACCAGCGCCGTCGGTCCTGCTCGACAATCTTCTTGATCTCTTTCTGTCCCAACCACACTTTTTCGTTGGTCTCAATACTGATCAATTCCATATCGACCTGATAAAAGACGGTTCGTACGCCCTCGATGGCGTCCACCACAGAGGAGATAGAACCCTGAAGCATGAAATCCGCCCCCGTTTCCTCACCGAGACGGGAAATCGTCTCCTGCGAAGCCTGAGTCTGTTGATCGACTCGTTCCTCCCGTAGTTCTTCCCGCTGTTGCGCTGCAGCGACAAACCGCACCTCGCCGCTGTTCACCAGTTCGCGTTCGATATCGCCGATGAACGTCTCGGTGTTGATATGTTCCGAACTCAGATTGCGGACGGTTCCCACGATTACAACCGGCTCCCGACCGGTCTCGCCGGTGAACCGCCCCAGCCACGGCCGATTGAGGAGGTCGTCGATCATCTCTTCCGCGACCAGGCGCGCGTCGGTGTCGTTCCAGCGGCCGCTCAGGTCGGTCTGGGTATCCGCGGCGGTACGTTGGACGGACCGGCTCGGCGTCGCACACGAAGCAAGTACTCCGAGGAGAACCAGCACACCAACGATTCTGGTGATTTTCATAATTATCAACCTCCTTGTCTGAAGATCCAACTCTTCGTAAAAGAATAGGTACCTGATCTGTCCCGTGTCAATGAACACGTTGTGATCTCCCGAAGGAAAGATATACTATACATCGTATGGTAACCCGAATCCGTTCGATTTTAGCGACTCTTTTTGTAATAATTATTGCGGGAATGAGTCTTTCGTGCGCCACCACCGCCGGCGACGCCGCTCGTCCCGCGGAGGCGCCCGCCGACTCGGTTGAAACAGCGGATTCGAGCGTTGACACCGGTACCACATCAGGTACCGATTCCGCCACGAGAGACGCGACAACACCGGTCCCTCGACGGGAGCTGACCGATTCCGCCGGCCCCGAGATGATGATGCAGGACCTCACACCGGTAGACGGGAACGCCCTGTTTCTGGGGGTTGCGATGCGCCTGCGCAACCGTGAGAAGGAGCGGGATACCGCGATTCTCCACGTCGCGGAACAGGCGTCGCGATACGTACGTCTCCAGGCGGCGTACCGCTTCATCAGCCAGAGCGATACCGGTGGCATCGGGTACCTCGACGACGTGAACGCCGTCTGGGACGCGGAGTACGCCGACAGTCTTGTTGATTCGGTCGAGGTGCTTCGGGAAAGCTCCGACGCCGTCGGAACCTACATCCTCGGCTACGTCCCCGGTCTTCCGTCGCCTCCCTCACTCCCGTCCATCGGATACACGGGAAGCGAAGAACCCCGATGGATCGCCACACCCCCCTCGGTTTCCGGTTATCTGACCACCGTCGGTGTTACCACCCCCAGCCGGCGCCTCCGGGACAGCCTCGACCGGGCCGACCAGGAGGCCCTTGTCGGCCTTCTGCAGCAGACGGGTACTACGGTGAGGATGATCGAAGATCGGCGCGAGCGGGAACGGACGGGCACCGAGATGACGGTGACGACGGAACAACGCGCCGACGCGACGCTCCGGGGTTTCTACGTTCTTGCGCGGTATGCCTCACCGAACGGACGATACTATTACAGTCTGGCGATCGCCAGGGAGGAGTAGGACCGATGAAAGGCAGGTCGAAGACAGTGATAGTCCCGATGATTCTCGTTCTCGCGGGGACGATGTTTTTCTTCCCGATTACGATCAGGGCGCAGGAGATCGGGAGAATCGCGTACCTCGAGGGCGAAGTCGAGATCGTCCGGGACGGCTCGATCCGATCCGGGTTCGACGTCGCCATCGGGGAACCTCTTCGGGAGTTCGACCTGATACAGACCGGTAGCGAGGGATTCGTGGAGATCGAGCTCGACCTTCCGGCAGGATCGGTTGTACGGATCCTCGAAAATTCGGCGTATTATCTCGAAGTCGCAACGGACAACGGGGGAAACGAGACGGCCCGCCTGAAGCTGCTTACCGGAACCCTCGAAGTCGCGGTCAACAACGTCTCACGGCGATCACGACTCGATGTCGAGACGCGAAACGCGGTATTCGGTGTACGGGGAACGGAGTTCGACGTACTCACCACCCCCGACGAATCGGTACTGCTCGGTGTGCGGGAGGGGAACGTCGCCGCTGCATCACAGGACTCATCCCTGGTTGTATCCGCCGGTTCTGCGGCGCAACGTACCGAGGGTGGTGCGCTTCGGGAAGAGCGCGTACCGAACGGAGACTTCGAAGGATACTACGATCGCTGGACTGCACAGCGTCTTGAGGTGTTCCGGGCAGGCGCATCCGTGTTTGTGCAGGCCTACGTGCGACGGTACCTCGAATCGGTGGACGCCTTTCGCGCAGCCCACCGGGAGCTTCAGGCGTTCCGTTCCCGCCTGGAGAACGCAGCGGAACAGGGGGGGGCCTCATTGGGATCGGACATGCTCCTCCGGCAGGAGATAAGTCCTGCGATCATCCGGATGCGCAGTATCCTTCCCCTCTTCGAGAACACCGTATACCGCCTTCGCGAGCTCGACCGGTTTCACGCTCAAGGGATCGGCGTTACAACGATCGACGGCGAAACCTCCCGAACGTTTTTCGAGGGATTTGCGATGCAGGAGGGGGATCTCCTCCGGAATCTCGGCGAGGTACGGTATCTTTTCCGGTTGTACGGTCAGATCGAGGAACGGAGTTTCGGGGGCCTCCCCGGTGGTGAAAGCCCCTTCGAAACGAACAGCACCGACTTCCTCAACAAGATGCAGTTCTGAGGACTCTTACGCCGGCGGGTCGTGGCGTAGCGTCGGGTCGTGTGCCGGGGAGGCGTGGCGTAGTGGCGGGTCGTGTGCCGGCGGGTCGTGGCGTGCCACCAGATCGGTCACGATCCGTCCTCCCAGGACAACGAGTGGCATCCCGCCGCCGGGGTGGGCGCTACCACCGACGAAGTAGAGTCCCCGATACCGGGTTGAACGGTTGGGATGACGGAGAAACGCCGCCAGGCGGGTGTTCGATGCGATTCCGTAGAGACTGCCCCGATACGAGTCGGTCTGCTCCGCGATCTGCGGCGGTGTGAGGGTCGACTCCACCTCGATCAGCGGCTCGATGTCGGTTTTGAGTTCCCGATTCAATCGGTCCAGGACGGCGCGCCGGACGCGCTGCGTCTCCGCGGCCCAGTCCTGTCCGTCGTCGGCGGGGGCGTTTACCAGGACAAACCAGTTTTCGCCGTGAGGCGGTGCGTCCCCGGGAGCCCCCTCTTTCGAGGTGATGTTGATATAGATCGTCGGGTCCTCCGGACAGCGCCCCTCCCGGAAGATCTGCTCGAACTCGCGACGGTAGTCGTCGGAGAAGAAGATGTTGTGGAGTCCGAGCTCCTGGAACCGTTTCCGGACACCCCAGTAGAACACCAGCCCCGAACTTGAGGGTTCGAGCTTCCGGTACCGTTTGTACAAGGGGGCGTCGGTGTCCACCAGCAGGTATCGGTAGGTTGGGGTCACGTCGGCGTTGCTCACCACGATATCGGCGGGCCGATCGACGCCGTCGACACGCACCCCCCGAACGCGCCGGGAAGGGGACGAGTCGGTCAGTATCCGTTCCACCTGCACACCGTATTCGAAGGTAACTCCGAGCTCTCCGGCGAGGCGTTCCATCGCAAGAGGAACCGCGTAGATACCCCCCTCTACCGCCCACGCGCCGATACCGTACTCGACATGGGGGATGATGTTGAGCGTTCCCGGCGTCCGGTACGGGTCGGAACCGTTGTATGTTGCGTAGCGGTCGAAGAACTGCCGGACGTGCGGCGCATCAAAAAACGACGCGTTTGCGGCATCCATCGTGCGGAACGCGTCGATCCGGTGGACCTGCGCGAGGGACGACCAGAACTGACCTGACCGGTAGGTCCGACCGTCGTGGAGGCTCTTCGTCAGAAACAGTTCCGCCGTAATGCGATGGATCCGTTCCGAGTAGGCGAGATACGCCCGAAGGTGTTCCGGTTCTTCACCGAAGGCACGCTGAAACTCCTCCGCCAGCCGTTCCGGATCGGACCAGCTGCGCAGGCGCGACCCGTTCCGCCAGAAGTAATGACAGATCGACTCCAGTGGCTTCAGCGTGAGATAGTCATCAAGATTACGTCCGACGGAACGGAAGAGCTCGTCGAAGACCGGCCTGAGGGTGAAGAGGCTGGGACCGGTATCGAAGCGGTACGGGCCGATCTGTTCGGTGAACGCCTTACCGCCGGGACCGGAGCGCTTTTCGTATACGGTAACCCTGTACCCTTCGCCGGCGAGTCCGATCGCCGCGGAGAGGCCTCCGAGACCGGCGCCGACAACGGCGACGGACCGCTGCTCGCCTCGTGCTGTACCCATACCCGAGAAGGTAACCGCCGGACGCGGCGGGGGCAACTCTTTAGCGCGTCCCGGAAGCGGCTATCGTGCCCCGGAAGCGGATAGGACGCCCCGAAAGCGGCGGCAGCGACGATATAGTAGACCGCGCCGCCGTGCCGGGAGCCCTCAGAGCGTCGCCTCCGTCCCCGGCACCCTCAGAGCGTCGCCTCCGCGCCTGGTGATACCGTGACTCTTCGGCCCTCCCGTTCGATCGCGACGGCTCCTTCGTTTCCTTCGTGGGCCGTGACCTCGACCACCGGCGCCATCCCCGCATCACCGTCGCCGCGACGAATCGCGACATCAATACCGTTCCCGCGATACCGAAGAGAAAACGTTATCCGCCTCCACTCCGCGGGCAGGTGGGGCCGAAAGCCGAACCCTTTGTGGGTGACGTACATCCCGGCGAACCCGGAGACGACGATCTGCCAGCTGATACCGCAGGCGGCGGTGTGGATCCCCCCGATGAACGTTCCGCCGCTGATCGCCTTGTTGTCGCTGAGAAGATCGATCGTACAGGACTTCATGAAGTACCGCTTCGCTTCCTCCATATGCCCGACCCAGGCCGCAACGATCGCGTACACTGCGGGACTGAGGGAGGAGCCGTGTTGCGTTCGCGGTTCGTAGTATTCCCAATTCGCCTTCATCACCTCCCGGTCGTACGCCGTCGGGTGGAGAACGAAGAGCTGCGTGACGTCCGCCTGCTTCGACACCTGCGTCTCGAAAGCGATGCCGTTTGGCCACCCCCAGTACTCCCCGGGTTCGATAAGACGCTTTTTAATCTCTTCGGGGGTCACATCTTCGAGCTGAAAGAACCCGGCGAACTGCTCGATCAGTCCCGTTGCACCATCGACTTCAGGGACGTAGATCCGGTTCGCGAGGTCCCGCCACGTCGCCACCTCTTCCGGATTCAATCCGATCCGGTCGGTAAGGTCTGCGAGTTCCGTCACCGCTTCCCGGGCCATCCACTCGTACACCTCGACAGCGTACGCAGCGGCAAACCGCGCCTGGAAGTTGGTAAAGAAGTTGTTGTCTACGTTTTCGTGATACTCGTCCGGCCCAAGGACACGGATGATCTCGTAGCGGTTCCGGTCCGGCCGAAAGTGAACGCGGGACGCGATGAACCGTGCAACTTCGAAGACGATCTCGCTGCCGTAGCGCCGTAAATACTCGTAGTCACCGGTCACCGCCAGGTACCGTTGGATCGTGTATGCGATATCCGGTGAGATATGGATCTGCCAGTCGTTGAAATGGTTTCGGATGCGCCGCCCCGACACAAGGTCCCTGAAGAAGTAGGCGGGGCAGATCTCTTCACCACTGTCACCGCTGATCCACGCGTAGAATGCGCCGTTGTATCCGAGATCCCGCGCCTTCCTGCGCGCTCCGTCGAGGGTTCGATACCGGTAGATCAGGATCTTCCGGGCGATCTCCGGGGCGGTGTACATGAACATCGGCAGGTTGAACACCTCCTGGTCCCAGAACGCCGCGCCCTGGTACGCCTGACATGAGAGCCCCCGGGCGCCGATCGGGAGATGGTCGGTATGCGCCGGGGTGGCGATGAAGTTATGGTAGAGGTTGTACCGGAGCACCGTCTGTGCGAGATCGTCTCCCTCGATCGTGATATCACCGGTGCGCCGGCGCCGGTCCCAGACCGCCCTGTGCTCGTGACGCAGCTCGTCCCAGGAGCGCTCCGACGCGCGATCGAGTTCCCGAACCGCCGCGGCACGCACCGCCTCGAGGGAGGGACGTTCGGGATCGGCCGGCGGCACATCGTGTCTCCGCGCCTCTGCAGCGCTTTTCGCGGGATCAAGGGTACCTACGGCGGCGGGGCTTTCCGGGACGGTGACGCGGGTATGCGGATTAGGCACGGTACGGAGATCGTTAGTGCTATAGATCGCAACTCGCTTGGTCAGGGCAATTCTCCCTCCGGGGGCGAGGGTTATTCGAAATCGTCGAAGGCGCGTCGTCCCGGAATGATCGCCGCTCTCATCACTGCTTTCGTCACTACTCCCGTCCGCATCGGCCCGGGTGTCGCGATCCGGTTTTTGTTCTTCCGGAATGGTGCACCCCTCGTCGTCGGTGAGTCGCGCCCGCTCCCTGACCACCACGTCGTACCCGTGCTCCCCGGTCACCCCGGCAACTTCGAGATCGTCACCGTCGCGGAGCCCCGTTCTCGAAGCGAAGTGGTCACCGTTGAGACTCCAGACCGTACCATCGATACCCGTCTCGATCACGATTTCGACCTCACGAAGGGCGGTAATCACCGTCTGCGAGGTGAGGAGGTGGATCCTCGACTGCGACGCGAAACGCTCTTCCACGACGCGAACCCCTTCCCTTCCCCACTCCCGTTCCGCCGACCATTCGCCGTACCGGAAATCGAGAGCGCGCCGGTAATGGTCCCGTCGGTTGCCGTCGCCTCCGCCCCAGCGGAGGCGCGTTCCGTCTACGGTGATCGTCGTGTACAGTCCGTTCGGTGCGGTGACCAGCTCCTTCCAGACACCGTCGGCGTTGTCGTAGGTATCGGTAACGACGCACCCGACGTAATCGGTTGCGGTATCGTCGGCGAAGGTGCCCCGATACCCGAGATAGCCGTTTCCGACCATGAAATTGCTGCCCATGGTGATGCCCTGATCCGGGACATACTCGGTCTCGTAGACATCCCACGTCGTGTCGGTGTTGAGATTGTTTCCCAGCTTCAAAATGTGACCCCTTTTCCGATCGATAAAAAAAGGCGGCCCCGGGATACGGCGGCCGCCTGTGATTTCGAGCCCTTCGAGACGGTTACCCTTTTACGGATCCCGCCATCATCCCCCGGACGAAGTAGCGCTGCAGGCCGAAGAAAACGACCAGGGGCATCGTCATCGTCAGGAACGCTCCGGCGGTGAGAACGTACCAGTCCTGACCCCGGGAACCGACCATCTCGGAGAGCCGGGTAGTTACGAGGGATACATCGATACTCGTTCCGAGGAATACCAACGCCACGAGCAGGTCGTTCCAGACCCAGAGGAACTGGAAGATCGCGAAGGAGGCGATCGCCGGTACCGAGAGAGGCATCACGAGGTAGATGAACTTCGTCATCGGCGTCGTTCCGTCCACCTCCGCCGCCTCGATCAGGTCTCGGGGTATTTGCGAGATGTACCCGTAAAGGAGGTACGTCGCCAGGGGCAGACCGAACCCGGTGTGGGCAAGCCAGATCCCGAGGTATGTCCCGTTGAGACCGGTGTTGTTGTAGAGACGGAACAGCGGGAGCAGTGAGGTCTGGAGAGGTACTACCATCAGACCCACCACGAGGACGAACATCAGCCGGCGCCCCATGAATTTCATCCACGCGAGCCCGTACGCCGCGAACGCAGCGATCGTGATCGGAATTACCGTCGCGGGGATCGTCACGAGGAGACTGTTCACGAACGCCGTATTCATCCCGTCCTCGGTAAGGACAAAGATGTAGTTGTCCAGCGTCCAGAACCCCTGGCTGAAGGGCTGGAACACCGCGTTCCACCAGCCGGAGGTGTTGATCGCGTTGGGTTCCCGGAAAGAACTGACGAGGAGCCCGAAGGTCGGGATCGTCCAGACCAGGACGATCGTGATCACCGCAAGGTTGAGGAACACGCGTCCGGCGATCTCTTTGGGAGTCTTCTGTCGCTTCTGTAGAACCATCGTATCTGCCATAATGCACCCCCTCAGGCCTTGTTGAGACTCCGGATATTCCGGATCATCACCGGAGTCACCGCGATGAAGATGATCACCGCCAGGGCAGCACCGCGTCCGTACTGACCCCGGGTAAACATCTGGTTGTACATCATGTTGGCAACAACGTCTGTTCTGAACCTGCCACTGGTCATGACGAAGACGACATCGAAGACCTTCAGGACGAGGATTACGATCGTTGTTGTAACGGTGAGGATCGTGCCGCTCACGTAGGGGATGATTACCTGAAAGAAGATCCGGAACTCACCGGCACCGTCGATCCGAGCCGCCTCGAGGAGGCTCGAGGGCACCCCTTTCACCGCAGAAGAGAGGATCACCATCGCGAATCCCGTCTGCAACCAGATCATGATCACGATGAGAAAAAAGGTGTTCCATGGGTCCATCCGCAACCATCCGACGGGTTCGCCGCCGAGAGCGACGACGATCGCGTTGAGCAGACCGATCTGTTGACCGAAGTTGGCACGGTAGTAGATGAAGCGCCAGATAACCGATGCACCAACGAAGGAGATCGCCATCGGCAGAAACACCAGGGACTTCGCGTATTTTTCCCATTTGATCCGGTCTACCAACACCGCGATCACGAGTCCGAAGGAGACCGAAAAGAGAGGAACGAAGATCAACCACAGGATATTGTTCCGAATCGCCGTGAGGAGCGCCGGATCCTGGAACGCGGCGGCGTAGTTCTG
>JBKHFT010000029.1:0-27697 GCA_046540055.1 Alkalispirochaeta sp. | reverse complement strand
TCAAGCACCGCTCTTCTATTTTCGTACCGTTGAAGCCGTTCATTGAGCGAAACTTCCCGTTCTTCCACCTCCCGGCGAAGATCTTCCAGTTCCTGTTGTTCCTCTACGAGGGCGAGACGCTCCGCCTCAAGCCCGTTTTCTATCTCCTCGAGCTGAGACTCCCGCAACGCGATCGCGTCCTGGAGCTTCTCCAGTCTGAGGCGATCCATGAGCATTACATCGTCAGGATCGGGGACGCCGGTGCGCTCTTCAACGCCCACAACGCCGAGAACCGGCGCGAAACGGTCTTTCACATCGAGCAGACCGAGATAATCGAACCAGAGAAGCCCCCCTGCAACCAGTATCAGAAGGAGGACAAGAAGCAAGAAGATTTGGGGCAGTGCTCCGATCCTGCTGTATCGTGGCGCCATCTGTTATCGTCCTCCCCGGGTGTGTATCGACTGCGCAACTTCGTCGAGGATCTTCTGTTCCGCGCGGCGAAACTCCTCGATATACGCGCGTTCCCGTTTTTCTCGCAGTTTCCGCAGTACCTCCGCCTTCTGTCGCGCCTCACGGTACCGGTCCGTCGCGACACGGCGTTCCTGTTCGAGGACCAGCAACTGCTCCTCGAGGCGATCCGCCTCGTTCTTGAGGCGCAGGGCGTAGTATTCCACCGCGCTCCTCCAGTGGATATCGGTGCCTTCCACCGCCGCGGGTCGTGAACTCAGCATCTGTCGCCGCTCTTCCCGGCGCGCCGCGATCGCCTCCGCGACCGTATTGTACCGGGAGGTGATCGCCCCCAGCTCCAGACGACGCTGCTCCTCTTCGTGAACCCGAAGGTCGAGGATCGACTGAAGACGAAAGCGGAATCTACGCATCTATCTCCTCAAGGTCGGCCGGTTCGTCCTCCTCGGGGACTGTTCCCGAGGACGTCCCTTCCGGAGGCCTCGCCTCCGGTAGCATCGCTTCCGGGGGCGTCGTTTCCAGAGGACTCGCTTCCGAGGACGTCGGCTCCGGGGGCAACCCCTCCGGTGGCATCGTTTCCGGGGGGGGCGTCGCTTCCGCGGGGGACGCTGGTTCCGGGGACGCCGTACCGGTCTCTTCGATTCCCGCGACATCCAGGAGGCGGGATCGCGTCTCTTCCAGGCTGCTCCGTTCCTCGATCTCCTGCTGAAGCAGTGCGTTGATGACGGGGCGTTTTTCGATCGCCTCGTCCACTTCCTGGCTGCTTCCTCGGGTGTAGACCCCCGCATTAATAAGATCCTCCGCGTCGCGATAGGTGGCGATCAGCCGCCGAACGGTACCTGCCGCACGCCGATGGAGGGGATCACAGATCCGTGTCTCAAGACGACTGACGCTTCCGAGGACATCGATCGCCGGATAGTGGTACCGCTGTGCCAATGCACGGCTGAGTACCACGTGACCGTCGAGGATTCCCCGCACCGCATCGGAAACGGGTTCATCGAGATCGTCGCCTTCAACGAGGATCGTATAGAACCCGGTTATCGTTCCCGTCTCGCTGGTACCACACCGCTCGAGAAGCTGGGGCAGGATCGCATCCACCGACGGCGGAAACCCGCGAGACGCCGGCCCCTCGCCGCGGGCGAGGCCGATCTCCCGTTGTGCCCGGGCGAAGCGCGTCACCGAATCGAACATCAACAGCACGTCCCGCCCCTGATCCCGGAAAAACTCCGCAACTGCCGTTGCCACGTAAGCGGCACGAAGCCGCGCGAGGGCGGGACGGTCGGAGGTTGCGATGATCACTACGCTTCGTTTGAGCCCCTCTTCACCGAGGTCGTTCTCGAGAAACTCCCTGACCTCACGACCACGCTCACCGATCAGGGCGATCACGTTTACGTCGGCGGCGGTGTTCCGGGCGATCATCCCGATCAGCGTCGATTTACCGACGCCGCTCCCGCTGAAGATACCGAGGCGTTGTCCCTTCCCCGCCGGTGCGAGGGCGTCGATCGCCCTGATCCCCGTTTCCATCTGCTCCGTGATCCGCCGGCGTGTAAGCACGTTCGGAGGCTTGGCGAGGGCGGGATAGTAGACGCCGCTCCCGATCTCTCCCTTGCCGTCGATGGGAGCTCCCGTCCCGTCAAGGACGCGACCGAGAAGCGCCTCGCTCACCGGTATTTCGAGGGTCTGTCCCAGACCGATAACCGGGTTGCCCACCTCGATCTCGTCGGTCTCCCCGTAGGGAGCAAGTTGCACGACCGAATCTCGCAACCCCACAACCTCGGCGAGGACGGTACGCCCGCTCGCCTCGATCACGATCTGACACAGTTCGCCGACCCGCGCCTGGGGCCCGAAGCTCTCGATCTTCAGCCCCTGCACCGACTGGACCCGGCCGATCTGTTTGATCGTTTCCGTGTGGTCCACCAGGGCCTGGTATTTTTCCAGAAATGCGACCGCCATCGCCTCCTCCTGTTACGCCCCGGCGCCGGCTTTCGGCCGCGCCTTGATCGGCGAGAGTTCCAGGATGCGATCCTCGATCTCTCGCAGTTGCGAGCTGATCCGGGCGTCGATCTCGCCGAAATCGGTCTCTATGATGCATCCTCCGGGGTCGACGGTGGAATCTTCGGCGATCGTGATGCTCTGTACCCGCTCGGCGGTCTTGAGGATGTCTTCTTTATGCCTGGTAGCGATCTCGATATCCGCGAGGTTCACCCGGACGATCACTTCGCTCTTCTGCTGCAGCCGTTTCAGGGACTGAACAATGTTGTTGATCACCACATTCTTCTGATTCTCGCTTATCACCTTGATCACTTTCTTGGCGATACTGAGGACAAGGCTGACCACCTGCCCCTCGCTTTCGGCGATGATCTCGTTCCGCCGCTCGATCGCTTTCGAGAGCACCACATGGAACCGCTCGATCACGCGCCGTGCCTCGTCCTTGCCCGCTTCGATACCCTGCTCCCGGCCTTCTTCGTAACCGTTGCGCCGCGCTTCTTCTTTGAGGCGCACCGCCTCCTGTTGCGCCTCGGCGATAATCCGCTCCCGCTCCGCTTCCGCGCTGATTCGGCTCTGTTCCGCTTCTTCTTCCGCGTCTTTCTTCGCCTGCGTTGCCTGTTCCGTCTTCTCCCGGATCTGCCGGAACGCCTCCTCTTCAGCTTCCTGGATGATCTTCTGCGCCTCTCCGCGGGCGTCGTCGATCATCTGCTGCTTCTCCGACTCCCATTGCGCCTTGAACGCCTCTGCCTCCCGGCGCAGCTGATCCGCCGTCGGTCCCGAGTACTCTTCGACCTCGTCGAGGGTATCCACCTCCTCAACGGCGATCGGCTGGCCCCGGCGGGGCCCGATCGGCTCCGGTGGCTTGAGAAACACCTTATGCTGCTTGTACTGCACCTCTCCCGGTCGGAACACGTTCTTTCCCATCGATTACACCACCAGTTCGTCCTCGCCGGCGCGGGCCACGACGATGTCGCCGGATTCCTCCAGCTTTCGGATGATCGACACGATCTTCTGCTGACTCTCTTCGACGTCCTTCATGCGGATCGGTCCCATATACTCCATGTCGTCCTTGAGTAGTGCGGCGGCACGCTTGGACATGTTCCGGAAGATCTTGTCCTGCACTTCCGTATCCACCGACTTGAGCGCTTTCGCAAGCTCCGCAGTATCCACCTCGCGCAACACCTTCTGGATCGCTCTGTCGTCGAGCATAACGATATCCTCGAAGACGAACATGCGTTTCTTGATCTCTTCGGCGAGTTCGGGATCTTCCTCTTCGAGACTCTCGATGATGCCCTTTTCCGTCGAACGGTCGACGAGGTTGAGAATCTCGACGATGCTCTCCACACCACCAGCTACGGTGTAGTCCTCGCTGGATATCGACGCGAGCTTCTTTTCAAGGACGCGTTCTACCTCCCGGAGCGTCTCCGGTGAGGTACGGTCCATCGTGGCGATCCGCTTTGCTACGTCGGACTGGATATCCTGGGGAAGACTGCCGAGAATGACGCTCGCCTTCTGCGGTTCGAGATACGCCAGGATCAGGGCGATCGTCTGCGGGTGCTCCTGCTGGATGAAGTTAAGCAGGTGCGTCGGGTCGGTGCGCCGAATGAAGTCGAAGGGCCGCACCTGGAGACTCGTGGTAAGGCGGTTGATGATGTCCACCGCCTTCTGGGAGCCGAGGCTCTTCTCCAGCAACTCCCGAGCGTAGTCGATACCGCCGGAGTTGATGAAGTCCTGCGCCATCATCAGCTCCTGGAACTCCTGCAGAACCGCTTCCTTTTCCTCGTTCCCGAAGTTCTCCATCCTGGCGATTTCGAACGTCAGCGCCTCGATCTCGTCTTCACGGAGATGTTTGAAGATCTCGCTGGAGATCTCGCTTCCAAGGGTCACGAGGAACACTGCAGCTTTCTGGCGTCCCGTGAGCTGCGTTTTGTTCCGTTTCCCGCTTGTGGTCTGTTCCGTCTGCTTCGCCATATCTTACTCCTCGGTCAGCCAGGTGCGGATGAGCTGAGCCACGTCCTCAGGATGCTCACGGGCGGCGTTGATCGCCATCTCCTCAAGCTCCATCCGCGCGCGCTCTTCGACGGACATCTCGACCTCCGCGCTCTCCTCCTCGGCGCTCCGGAGAGCCGCCTCCCGCATCGCCTGGTGCTGCCGCGCGAGCTCCTCTTCGTGGAGGCGACGGCGCCGCTCGATCTCACGGGATACGAGGCGAAAGACGATAAACGATACGAGGAGAACCGCGATTCCGATCAGGACGTAGAGAACGATCATCTGGATCTGCCGTTGCCGGCGGAAGCGATCGTCCTCTTCCCGGAACTGTGCGGACCGATCAAATTGAATATGCCTGACACTCACCGCGTCACCGCGGTCGGCGTTGTAGCCGATCGCGTGCTCCACAAGTTCCCGCGCCGCGCCGAGTTCATCGGTGTCGACCGGCGCGTACTCCCGCAGAATCGAGCCGTCCGGATTGAGCTCTACATCGCCACGATCATTATAGGTCCACCGCCAGATCCCGTCGATCGCTACGCTGGCGGTGATCCGGCGGATCGTCGGGCTCTTCTCTTCGAAGATGCGCCGCGAGTTGATCTCGTTGTTGACCCGCTCCTCGTTGTTGTTCCATCGTCCGACGAGACCCTCAAGATCCTGGTAGGCCGGAGGAGTCTGCCCCTCCATCCCGGGAGGGCCTTCGGGGTTGAGGCCCGTTCCCTCGTAGTTCTCATCGATGCTCTCCGTCGACCGGGGAATCGAGAGGACGTACTCCGTCTCGTCAAAGGGGGTGCGGGGGTTGTCTTCGACGGTAGTGATCGGGAAGAACTCTTCCGTTTCTTCCGTGCGTTTTCCCATGTCCATGTCGACGTTGATGTTCACGACCTCGATCCGGTCCCGACCGTAGATCTCCGAGAGGGCGGTCAGGATCGCCTCGCGATACTTCGACTCCTGTTCTCTGACGATCGCGAGTTCCCGGCGGGTGAGCTCGAGGCGGTCGAACTCCTGAAGGTTCTCGAAATCGTTCAGCGTGACTCCCGTGGGGTCGGTAATTGTGATGTGCTCCGAGGTGAGTCCTTCGACGGCGAACTGAATCAGTTTCTCGATACCTTCGATCTTGCTCCGGCTCTCCCGGATATCGCTGCCCGGCTTGGGGGTGATGATAACAGAAGCGGTTACGGGGTTCTGCTGTTCCGCGAAGAGCTGTTCCTCGGGCATCACGATCGTGACGCTCGCAGCGTCGACATCGTCGAGGGCGGTGATGTGTTGCTCGAGCTGGCGCATGATACTGCGCTGGAGGTTTACATTTCGTTCAAAGTCGGTGAGGGTCCAGCGCTCGATATCGAAGAGTTCCCACGGATCGGTGCCGGCGGGTATCAGATCTTCCCGGGTCAGAATCGCCCGCATCCGCTGTGCCGTCCGTTCGTCCCGGACGGTAACGACGTTCTCCGGGGTTATCGTATAGGCGACGCCTTCCTGGTCCAGGCGCGTCGCGATATCGGCGAGTTGCTGCTCATCGGTGATCGGTTGACTCAACAGCGGCACCTCCGACGGTGACGCGCTGAACATCAGAAGCATCACCACCGCTACCAGGGTGACACCGATGATGCCGAAGAAGATCAACTTCTGCGGAAGCTTCCACTGCCCCCACATCGTCTTGACCCGTTCAATGAGTCCTTTGATCCAGTCGTTCATGTTCCCCTCCCCCAAGGTTCCAACTCAGCAGTTCTTGCGGCGCTGCCGATCGCCGTCTGAAATGGTCGTCCATCCCGCGTCGCTGCCGATCGGCGCGGAACGGACGGAACCGTCGGAAACTACCGCAAGTTCGTGATATCCCGGTACGCCTGGATCACCCGATCCACTACGTTCCGGGTGATGCTCAGACTCGTCGTCGCTTTCGCCGCGGCGATCGTCAGATCGTGAGGATCCACCGATTCGGGGTCCACGATCGATCGAACCGAGAGCTCTTCATGCGCGACCTGTTGCGCATTCACATCCTCCAAACTGGATACCAAAGCGTCCCGAAATCCGTGTTCCTGGACCGGCGCCGGAATCGGTTCGCGACGCCCGGCAAAGTGGTTATCGTGTGTTCTGCTCAACTGCATCGCGTTGCCCTGCACCTGGGCCGGTTCAAACAGATTCATCTATTACCTTCCAATCTCCAGCGCCCGCTGGAACATCGATTTCGCCCCGTTGACCACGGCCACGTTCGCTTCGTACGCCCGGGAGGCGTCGATCAAGTCTACCATTTCGGTGACGACGTTCACGTTGGGATACTCGACGTACCCCGCTCTCGGACCACTCTGGATCGCATCGGGATGAGTAGGGTCGTAGACAAGACGCAACTCGGCATCCATGTCCTTCTCGACTTCTACCACGCGAACTCCATCGCCGATCCCGTTGTCCAGGGCCCCGGGGACAAAGGGACTCCGCCAGTCCGGTCCCTCCGCACGGGGGCGGAGAACAACGCGGCTTCGGCGAAACGGTCCGCCCTCGGTTGTCCGGGTGGTGTTCGCGTTGGCGATATTGTCGGCGATCACATCCTGCCGAAGTCGCTGGGCGGTGAGGCCGCTCGCGGCGGTATTAATCGTAGAAAACATTCCCATACTCACCTACTCCTACTGTAACACCAGATTGATCCGGGCGAACGCATCCGATACCGATCGAGTCATCATCTGATACGCAAGCTGATTGTTGAGAAGGTCCATCGACTCAACTTCGATATCCACATTGTTTCCGTTGTTCTTGGCGGTCGTCGTGAAATCGAGCACCCGTCGCGGCCGGACGTCGCGGTGATCGAGGGGCTGATAGAATGCGATGTGGTCCTCGTCGGTCAGCGCCTCGCGAAACCGCGGCTCTCGTCCTTCGCTGGTCAGAGCGTGGGCAAGACGAGATTCGAAGTTCACCACGCTTCGTTTGAAATTCGGTGTATTTGCGTTGGCGATATTGTTGGCGATCACGTTCTGCCGCAGAAGACTCGTATCCATCGACCGTTGCAGAATATCGAGTTGTCGCCCGAAGCCGGTACCTTCAAACATCCGTTGTTCCCTCCACGTCTAGATCATCGGTCCCCGGATCATCCCCCTTTAGAGGATGTACCGCGTCAGGTCCTGATCCTCCACAATATCGTGCAATCGCTCCTGCACGTAGGCTTTCGTGATCGGTATCGTCTGCCCCGCCAGATCGGGAGCGTTGAACGACACCTCCTCGAGAAGAAGTTCCATGATCGTATGCAGCCTCCGGGCACCGATATTCTCGGTTCGACTGTTCACGTCTGCAGCGATGCGGGAGAGCTCCCGAATCGCTTCATCATCGAACTCCAGCGTCACCCCTTCGGTATCCAGCAGCGCCGAGTACTGCTTGATCAACGCGTTCTCCGGTTGCGTCAGGATACGGTAGAAATCATCCGCATCCAGTGCGTCCAGTTCCACCCGCAGGGGAAATCGCCCCTGAAGCTCGGGAATCAGGTCACTCGGTTTGCTCATGTGGAACGCCCCGGCGGCGATGAAGAGGATGTGCGAGGTATCCACCACACCGTGTTTCGTGTTTACCCGACTTCCTTCGACGATCGGCAGGATATCCCGTTGCACCCCTTCGCGGCTGACGTCACCGCTGGACCGCCCTTCCCGGGTCGCGATCTTGTCGATCTCGTCGATAAAGACGATTCCCGTGTTCTCGATCCGGTCCCGGGCAAGCTCGGCGGCCCGTTCGGTATCCACGAGCTTCTCCGATTCCTCCTGGTGGATGTACTCTCTCGCCTGGGCAACGGTCATCCGACGTTTCTTGCGCTTCCCGCCAAAGATATTTCCCAGGTTCCCGAGGTTGAGGTCGAGCTCTTCGAGGTTGTTTCCGGAGAAGATCTCGATCGCCGGTGTAGCCGGTTTGTTCATCGAGATCTCGATCTCCTTCTCGTCGAGTTTTCCCTCTCGCAGCATCCCGCGGAATCGTTCCCGGGTGTGCCGGGAGACGCCGTTCCCTTCGCGACGATCGGAGGAACCGACGAATCCGATGGGCACCCCTTGTTCCGTCGGCGATTCCCCTCCCGTTGCGCTTCCCTCGTCGCGCCGGAGGGACGACACCTCCTGTTCATCACCATGAGGGGTTTCGATACCGGGAAGGAGGGCGTCGAGGAGTATCTCCTCGGTACGCTGTTCCGCTTTCTCCCGAACCTCTTCCTTGAGTTCATCCTTTACCATCTGTATCGACGTCGCCATGAGGTCCCGAATCATCGACTCCACATCGCGTCCGACGTATCCAACTTCGGTGTACTTCGTCGCCTCGACCTTCACGAAGGGGGCGCCGGTAAGTCGTGCAAGACGGCGGGCGATCTCCGTCTTTCCCACACCGGTGGGACCGATCATGATGATGTTTTTCGGAGCGATCTCGTCCTGCATCACCTGAGGAAGCTTCTGGCGTCGCATCCGGTTCCGTAGCGCGATCGCGACCGCCTTTTTCGCTTTCGTCTGACCGATAATGAACTTGTCCAGTTCAGCTACGATCTGTGCAGGTGTCAGATCTTCCAGCTTCATTTCAGCTCCTCCAGGGTTATCGACTGGTTGGTGAAGACGCAGATCTCGCCGGCGATCCGCAGGGAGCGTTCCGCGATCTCCCGGGCGGTGAGCTCCGTGGTCTCCAGCATCGCCCGGGCGGCGGCGAGAGCGTAGTTGCCGCCCGACCCGATCGCGATCGTCCCGTGTTCCGGTTCAAGGACGTCGCCGGTGCCGGAGATCAGCAGGATCGTGTCCTTGTTCGCCACCAGAAGCATCGCTTCCAGACGGCGGAGCATCCGGTCGGTTCGCCACTCTTTCGCCAGTTCCACCGCGCTCCGCATCAGATCCC
The DNA here is from genome assembly GCA_046540055.1 of Alkalispirochaeta sp. GTDB lineage: Bacteria > Spirochaetota > Spirochaetia > DSM-27196 > Alkalispirochaetaceae > Alkalispirochaeta. The sequence continues at coordinate 18,439 of JBKHFT010000029.1, read as the reverse complement.
CGGCATACTCCTTGATGCGCGCCTCAAACAACTCGAACAGAGTAAACGCATCGGCGGTGGCCCCGGCGAACCCGACGGCGATCTTGCCGTCGTACATCGTTCGCACCTTTCGGGCGTTTCCTTTCACCACCGTGTTTCCCATCGAGACCTGACCGTCACCGGCCATCGCAACGGCGCCGTCCTTCTGTACCGCGACAATCGTTGTGCTCCGTATATCCGGATCATACTTCATCATCTACCCCAATCTCCTCTTCGGTGCCGGTCCCGGCACGCTCATCCCGCTTCGTCCGGGTGTCAATTCTGCGACGCGCGTGAGGGTGCGCGTTCCGGTACACCCGCCGGAGCCGGTCCATCCCGACGTGGGTGTACACTTGCGTCGTCGAAAGGGAGCTGTGCCCCAACATCTCCTGAACGATCCGAATATCGGCACCGTGATTGAGGAGGTGCGTGGCAAAGGAGTGGCGAAACCCGTGGGGCGAGACGTACTTCGTAAGCCCCGACTCGGTGACGCGCTTCCCGATGATCTGCGCCGCTCCGCGAGGAGTCAATCGGCCGCCTCTCAGATTTACCAGGAGTGCTTTCTGTTCCACCGCACCCCGGCGCATCAGGTACTCGTGACGGTACGGCAGGTACGCTCTGAGATGGTGAAACGCGGAGGCACCGAGAAATACGTACCTGTCCTTCTTGCCCTTCCCGTGAACCAGGAGGGCGCGCTTGCGTATGTTCAGATCGTCCACGTTGGCGTTACACAGCTCACTGATCCGCGCTCCCGTCGAATAGAGTAACTCCAGAAGCACCCTCGTGCGAAGAGAGGCGAAGTCATCGGCGGGAAAATCGAGGAGCTGCTCCATCTCCCGCTCGAACATCGTCTCCGGCAGGCGTCGGGGGGTCCTCACGCTCCGCACCGCCGCCGCCGGGTTATGCGAATGGCTTCCCAGCTCCTCCAGGAATGCGAAAAAGCCTTTAATCGCCGAGAGACGCCGGTTGACGCTGGTTGCGGCGAGGCCCTGCTCCGTGAGGGTACGCAACCATCGCCGTACCGTTGCCGCGTCGACTTCGTTCGCAGACTCGACGCCTCGGGTTACCGCGAACTCGGTAAAACTTCGCAGATCGTTCTCGTACGCCTTGATGCTCGCCTCCGCGAGAGCGCGGACCTCCCGAAGGTACGCGATATATCGGGTCACATCTTCTTTCAGGCTCTTGCGCACCGTTTCCGTCACCGTCTCACCCCACCCTTCCGGTTTACTTCACCTCGTAACATGCGGCGGTACTCATCTATCGATTGCGGTTCCTCGACGGGGCCGAACGCAGCCAAGAGCTTGTCGTTCAGGGACCGTGGATCGGGCGGAACGATCTGCAGGGACCCGATCGGAGACGAAATCGGAAATCCTTCGGACGCTCCGTTCCCCCCGGGAATCATGGACAGAAGATCCCCGGTGTGTCGGACCACCGGTGCTCCCGCAACGACCAGTGTCGCGCCGCCGGTCCAGTCGGCACCGGATGCGTGTACCGCTACATCAACCCCGATATCATTGGCGAGGTCCGCCGAGATCAACGCCCCGGACCGCTCCGGAGCCTGCATGAGGACCACCCCGTCGGAGAGTCCGACGATGATCCGGTTTCTCGCCGGAAACTGCCACTTAGCAGGACGGCGTCCCGGATGATACTCGCCGACAACAACGCCTCCCCCATGCAGGAGGTCCGCCACGAGATCGCGATGCTCCGGCGGATAGATCGTATCGATCCCGGAACCGAGAACGGCAATCCCCCGTCCGGCGCATTGATCGGCGACGGCGACAACCCCGCGGTGGGCAGCCCCGTCAATTCCGCGAGCAAGACCGCTCACCACGTCGACCCCGTTTCCCGCCAGCTCGGCACCAAGGGTGTATGTGGCGTTCAAACCATCTCTGTCCGGGCGTCGCGTCCCGACTACCGCGATTCGAGCCCGGCGTTCGCCCCCCGACTCGGCGAGGAGCGTTATATCGCCGTGTGCGAACAGTACCGGCGGCGGGTCATACAGGCGAAAGAGGCGCTGCGGATACCCGCGATCCCCGGCCCAGAGCATCCCCCGGTCGGAACGGGCGAGCCACCGCAGATCACCGGCGATGTATCGCTCCAGGGAGGATGGATTCCAGTGCTTCGTATCGAAACCTCGCCCGATGACGTTCACCACATCTCTCCACACGAGCCTCCGCAGATCCTCGTATCCGGGATATGCGAGGAGAAGCGCCAGCACATCGAGGGGCCGCAACGCCGGGGTTCGTCCCAGCAGCAGGAGTGACTCGGGGTCAGGTCGCGGAACCCCCGCGAACAGCCGTTCGAGAAGCTCTTCCCGTCGGTTGGCGTGATCGGCAACCCGGCTCATTCGCCACCCCCTAACAGAGCGTCCCGATTTTCCCGCGCTCGTTGCCGCTGATCCGCCCCCGGGGCGGACCCGGCGAGATCGTCGTATATCGCGATCGCCTCTTCGATACGTCCGTTACGAACGAGTACGTTAGCGTGAAGAAACGCCACCGAGGGATCCCCCGTCTCGAGCTCGAAAAGGCGACGGGAATATTCTACTGCCCGCTCCGTCTCGTTCAGATCGAATGCGAGGAGTACAGCCATACCGAAGAGGGCATCCTTGTAGTCCGGCCGAAGCTCGAGGGCCTCGCTGAACAGGCGTTCTGCCGTGTCAAGATACCGCGTCTCCTCGCCGTCCAGGATGTGACCCCGGGCGGTACGCGCGGAGGCAACGCCGGCAAAATAGAATAGCACCGGGTTCTCCGGTTGGAGATCCATCGCCCGCTCCAGCGCCTCGAGGGCGGGACCGTACATCTCCGCCTGTATCAGCTCGTGAGCGAGAAGTTTCTGATAGCTCGCGATACGTCCGTAGTTCTGCACCATCTCCTCGACAGCGTCTTCGTACCGGCGAATCTCCTCGCGGAGCTCCGCAATCCGCTCCTCCGGTACCGCGGTACCGTCGTAGGAACGCGGTTCCGTATCGGTCAGAAAATCGACCCGGGAGTCGCTTCCACGATCACACCCCGCCACGCCGCCGACTATTGATGCGAGGACGATGAAACGGGCGATCATGTAAACGACTCTTCGGAACATCAGTATCCTCCCTCCGTATTCACAGAGTCCCGTTTTGTACCTGCCGCTTCCGCAAGGATCGAAACTGTTGCCGATGCGCCCAACCGATCGGCGCCGGCTTCGATACAACTCCGCGCGAACGCGAGGGTTCTGATACCCCCTGCGGCCTTTACGCCCCGTTTCGGTCCCGCGATTACCCGGAAGAGCCGGAGATCCTCGATCGTAGCCCCGGCGGTACTGAAACCGGTGGAGGTCTTCAGGATCGCGGCACCGGCGTGGATCGCAGCGGTAGCGGCTCCGATCTTTTCGTCCGACGAGAGTAGCGCGGTTTCGAGAATCACCTTTACGATTCGTCCCTCCGCCGCTTCTACCACCGCGCGAACATCGTCGTACACTACCGCAGGATCGCCGTCACGAAGGCGGCCGATCGGTATCACCATATCGAACTCGGTAGCTCCCTCGGAAAGGGCGTACCGTACCTCTTTGACCTTCGCGGAGGTACTATGGTACCCGAGGGGAAAACCGATCACCGTGCATACCTCGACACCGGATCCGTCGAGATCGTCGACACACTCCAGTACGCGATCGGGCGGGACGCATACGCTTCGCGTTCCCGCCTCTCGTGCCTCCCGGCACAGTGCGGCGTACTGCTCCGCCGTTGCCTCCGGTTTTAACTGGGTGTGGTCGAAATAGCGTGCGAGAGGTGCACCCTCCTCGATCCGTGACGCCCCGTCGAAGGCGACGGCATCGCGTCCCGACCGTGTCAACGTCTCCCGGAGTGCATCACTTTTCGTTCGAATGTTCTCCTCGTTCATCGTCCTTGCCTCCCGTTTCCCCGTTACCCGCGAGGATGAAACTGATGGTGATACTCCCGGAGATCTTCCGTATCGATGTGGGTGTAGATCTGGGTCGTGCCGATATCGGCGTGACCAAGGAGTTCCTGTACCGCCCGAAGATCAGCCCCGCCCTCCAGAAGATGCGTTGCGAAACTGTGGCGGAGGGTGTGGACCTTTGCAGAGATCCCGACAGCTTGAGTCAACTCGTGAAACCGTTTCCACATCCCTTTGCGCGAAAGCCGTGTGCCCCTCCGGTTCAGAAAGAGGGCGCGCTCGGTCCGACTCTTCGAGAGTTGCGGCCTCGCCGCTTCGAGATAATGCTCGATCCACCGGACCGCCTCCTCTCCGAGGGGGACAAGGCGCTCCTTGTCGCCCTTTCCGCGAACAAGAATGAGCCCTTCCTGGAGATACAGATGGGTGAGGTCGATCGCCACCGCCTCGGAGATACGGAGCCCCGACGAGTAGATCAGCTCGAACAACGCCCGATCACGAATACCACCGGGTGTCGTCAGGTCGATCCCCTCGAGGAGCCGATCGACCTGGTCGACCGAGAGCACACCTGGCAGTCGGTGCTCCGTTCGGGGACTCGATATCTTGAGCGCCGGGTTGTCGTCACGGATCCCCTCGAGTACACAGAACTGGTAGAACGATCGAAGAGCGGAGAGGTTTTTCGCGATCGTCCGTTGATCGAGAGGGTCTCCGTCGCTCTGTCGGGTGAGGATATAGTCGATCACCTCCGCCGTGGTGAGCCGGCTCAGATCACCACCGCCTTCGCCCACCGTCGCCGCCGCGACGGCGCACTCCCGTGTATAGGTATCAACGGTCTGCCGGGAGAGGCGCAGTTCAAACTGCAGAAAATCGGTGTACTTCTGTAACAGATCGTCCCGTTCCGCCATCATCGTTCCTTTCAGAACCCGTTTCTCCGGGCGCGGCGGTGGCGAAGAATCGCGGGAACTCCGAGCTGCTCCTCGTCGTCCCGTCCCTCCGTATCGGAAAAGAGGTCTTCCTGCACGGTGGATCGCGTCAGGTGGTTCCACGTCTCGAGGTTGATGAACTCGGCAGCCTCTTTCGCGGGTTCTCCCTGGGCGTCTTCGGATGCGGTGCTCTCTTCGGGCGTCGCGGTGCGGTGCGCGCCGTCCGCCTCAAATCCGGTAGCGATCACGGTCACCCGCACCTTTCCATCGAGACGCTGGTCGAGGGCGGTACCGGCGATTACCAGTACATCTTCGTCGGCGTTAGCGGTGATGATTTTCATGATCTCCTCGTACTCGGAGAGCGTGAAATCTCCGCCGCCGGAAACGTTCACGAGAATCTTGTCGGCACCCTCGATGTGGGCGTCTTCGAGGAGGGGATTGTTGATCGCGTTCGTAGCCGCATCGACCGCGCGATTCTCGCCCTCACCGATGCCGATCCCCATCAAGGCGTCTCCCTGTCCGGACATCACCGTCCGCACGTCGGCGAAATCGATATTGATCATACCTTCTTTCGTGATCAGATCGCTGATTCCCTGAACCCCCTGACGCAGCACATCGTCGGCGACGAGGAACGCCTCGCTGATCGGAGTGTCCTTCGCGACGATCTTGAGGAGATGCTGGTTCGGAATCGTAATAAGGGTATCCACCGCAGCCCGAAGCTTGGCGACACCGTCCTGGGCGAGTCGCGCTTTCCGTTGCCCTTCAAAAGAGAACGGCCGGGTAACAACCGCCACGGTCAGGATTCCGAGGCTGCGGGAGATCTCCGCGATCACCGGTGCCGCACCCGTTCCGGTTCCGCCCCCCATCCCTGCGGTGACGAAAACCATATCCGCCCCTTCCAGCATTCCGCGGATCTGCTCCTTGTCTTCCTGAGCCGCCTTCTCTCCTACCTCCGGTTTACCTCCGGCGCCGAGACCTCCGGTAATCTTCGTACCGAGGGGTATTCTCAGTTCCGCCTGCGAGCCCTGTAGCGCCTGCAGATCGGTATTGACGGCGATAAATTCGACGTTCGTGAGTCCCGTCTGGATCATTCGGTTGACCGCGTTACTGCCGCCGCCGCCAACCCCTACAACCTTGATCACCGTGGGACTTGTACCCGATGCCGCGATCGAAAGATCGTCTTCGTAGACTTGAAAATTCATGCACTCCCCTCCTCTTGTGCATCGTGTGGTATCTGAACGCTAGAAAAAGTGTTTCATCCAGCGACGCAATCCCTTTGTAAATCCTGACGCTCGCTCCTTTGGAACGTTGGCGTCCGCCTGACCCAGTCGGTGATTGTACAGAACAAGCCCGACTGCAGTGGCGAATTCGGGGCTCTGATACGTGTCGGCGAGACCGCCGTGTCGACCGGGCTGACCGATTCGCGCGCCGAGGTTGAACATATCCTGCCCGAGTTCGACAACTCCCGGCAGATTCGCCCCCCCGCCGGTCAGCACGAGCCCGCCGGCGATCCGGTCCAGGAGGCGCTGTTTGTCCAGGCGGTCCCGCACCATTTTGAAGATCTCCGTCATCCGCGGCTGAATCACTTCGCACACCTGTGAACGCGTACACTGGATCGGTGGTCTGCCGCCCACCCCGGGTACGATCACCGGCTCACCCTCTTCCACCAGCGGCATGTAGGCACACCCTACGTCCCGCTTTATCTTTTCCGCCGAGTCGGTGGCGGTCTTCAGCATGATCGAAAGGTCGCCTGTTACCTGGGCGCCTCCAACCGGCAGAACGAAACTGTGGTACGGCGCTCCGTCCCGGTAGACGAGAACGTTCGTCGTTCCACCGCCGATATCGATTACGATCACTCCGAGGTCCTTCTCGTCCTGCGAAAGAACCGACTCCGCCGCGGCGATCGAGCTGAATACCACCTGCTGAATCTCGAAGCCGGCGCGGTTTACACACTTGACGAGATTCTGCGCCGCCGTCACGGAGCCGGTGATGATATGCACCTCCGCCTCGAGGCGGACACCGATCATGTCCAGGGGGTTCTTGATACCGCTCTGCTCATCGATCACGAACCCCCGGGGGATCACGTGCAGGATCTCCCGGTCCATCGGTATCGAGACCGCCCGGGCCGCCTCGATCACCCGATCGACGTCTTCCGGCGTTATCTCCCGCCCCTTTCCGGTAACCGCAACAACACCTCGTGAATTAAGACCCTCGATATGGCTTCCCGCAACTCCGCTGACGACTCGTTTTACCTCGCGTCCTGCCATCTGCTCGGCGGCTTCTATCGCGTCTACGACGCTCCGTAGCGTCGCCTCAATATTGATCACAACACCACGGCGCAACCCGGAGGAGGGGGCGGTCCCGATCCCGATGATATCGAGGTCACCCTTCTCGTCGTACTCCGCGATCGCGCAGGTAATCTTGCTCGTCCCGATATCAAGGCCAACGATCATGTCATTCGCCGGCATTTTCGGCCTCCTTCATGCGGTACACGATTTCGCCTGATCGAAAGTCGAGCTCTCGTACCTGCGAAGTGCTCCCCTGCTGCTCGAGAACATCGAGTATCATCAGCGCGTAGGTGCAGAGGTCTTTCGTTATCTCTTCACCGACGCGTACGGGCACCCGAAACCCCTGAAAATAGAGAAGCGTTTCGTAGTTGCCGCCTCGTTTCGTATCTACCTTGACCTCCGAAATGAGGTTGTACAGCTCCGGTGCGTCGATCCTGAGGCGGTGGAGACTCGCCAGGACGCCTCCCATCGAGACCGGCAACGTACTCCCCAACACCCGCCCGCGAAAGGTAATTCCCGACAGAACCGGCGCGTCGTACGCGGCGGCGGCGTTACCGCTCAGGTAGATCGTTCCCGTCTCGTCGATAAGGACCGGGGTGTTTCGCCCTCCCTCCTCCATCAGAGAAAGAAGCAACGGGCGTCGACGGTCGATATCAAGGACGACCGTATCGGGAAACTCTTTCCTGACCACCGCCCGTCGGATCGGGGGATACCCTTCGAGGCGCGTCTGCACCGCTTCCGCATCGATCGCGAAGAGATACCGCCGCCCCGTCAGCCCCGCGAGCTCGAGAAGCTGCTCACGGTCCATCTCAAAATCCGCCTGTACCACCACACGATTCAACTGAAGATTCGGAAGCACCACCGCATACCCCAGAACGTACAGCACGAGACCGCTGCTGACGATGACCGCGAGGAAGGCAACAAGCCGTCCCGTTCCGTCGACCTCGGGAACACGACGCTTTCCGCGGGGTGTCCGCAACGCTTCAGACACGAGGCGCCTCCCATCGCGGGGTTCCGACGGTATAGAAATTGCGCGTCCGGCGGGGCTCGCCTGCAGGGGCCGCAGCGTTCAGAAGAAACCCGCACATCCCGAAACTCACGAGAAGGGACGATCCACCGGACGAGAAAAAGGGTAACGTGATCCCCGTCGCGGGAACCGCTCCGACGACAACGGCGATGTTCAGAAACGCCTGGAACGAGATCGCCGCGACGACGCCAAAGACGATGAGAGAGCGAAACCAGTCGCCCTGTCTGTCCGCCAGGATCAACCCTCTGATCGCGAGGGCGGCAAAAAGCAGGACGATCACAGCAACACCGAAAAAGCCGAGCTCTTCACCGATCACGGCGAAGATAAAATCGGACTGCGCTTCCGGGAGGCCACCGAGCTTCCGCGCTCCCTGTCCGATCCCCATGCCCCAGAGCCCACCGTTTTCGAGGGCGCGTCGTGCGGCGAGAATCTGAAACCCACCTCCCGTCGGATCGTGTGCGGGGTTCAGGAACGCGATAATCCGCCGAACCCGGTGTTCCCTCGTGAATATCAGGATCAACGAGAGGGGAACCACGAGAGCAAACATCCGCAGAAAGTATGAGAGGGGTACCCCGGCGGCGAAAAACAGCGCCAGAGATACCATTACGAGAAACATCGCGGTAGAAAAGTCGTTCTGGAACAGCACGATCGTCGCAAACACCCCCGCCACCAGCGCAGGAGGGAGAAGCGAGTGCAACGGATCGGAGAAATCCCCCTCTTTCCGGGAAAAGATATGGGCGAGGTAGAGGATCAACGTGAGCTTCACCAGCTCCGACGGTTGAAAGGAGACGTTGAAGAGAACGATCCACCTCCGGGCGCCCATATACCGGGCACTGATCCCGGGGATAAAGGTCATCAGCGAAAGCGCCGCGGTTACGAGGACGAGGCCGGGGAGAAAGCGGCGCACGATGTCCAGCGGGACCAGCGCGGCAATCGTCATCACTACGATACCCACCAGGATCCACAACCCCTGACGGAGGACGAATCGCGTCGGATCATCGTAGAGCTGTTCCGCCCGGTACCACGATGCGGACCAGAGCATTCCCGTTCCGATCACGATGAGGACGAAGAGGATTCCGATCATCATCGGATCGATGCGGCGCCGTACGGCAACCTGTTCTACAAAAAACCCGCGTCGTCTCATGCTCATCACCGTATCTTCAGCGTCGAAAGGCTGAGAATCGCGAAGAGACCACCGAGAATCCACATCCGCAACACCACCTTGCTCTCGGGCCACCCGAGCAACTCAAAGTGGTGATGGATCGGCGCCATCCGAAACACCCGCTTCCCGGTTATTTTGAAAGAAGCAACCTGGATGATCACCGAGAGCGCCTCGAGAACGAAGACCCCTCCGATGATGATGAGGAGAATCTCTTTCTTCGTCATCAGCGCCAGGGCACCGATCGCCCCGCCAAGGGAGAGGCTGCCGGTATCTCCCATCATGATCTCCGCAGGATGCCCGTTGAACCACAGGAACCCCACGCAGGCGCCCACTACCGCGAGGCTCAGGATCGTGAGTTCACCGCCGCCGGGAAGATACGGAATCTGAAGGTACTCCGCATAGTCGACGCGGCCGGTGACGTAGGAAAGCACCGCAAAGGTAAGCCCCACCATCAGGACAAGCCCCGTCGCCAGTCCGTCGAGACCGTCGGTGAGATTCACCGCATTGGAGGTCCCCACCAGGAGCACTACCGCGAAGGGGATGTACCAGACACCAAGATCCGCCACAGCGGTCTTCATGAACGGAAGGTACAGCTTCGTCGCGTTTTCGTTCCCGAACCGGTACAGGAGAAACGCGATCACCAGGCCAACTCCGAGTTGTCCCGCGATTTTGTACCATCCTCGGAGACCTTCCTTGTCCTTGTGACGGATCTTCCGCAGATCGTCGGCCATTCCGATCATACCGAATCCGAAAACCGCGATCAGTCCGATCCAGGTGTACAGCACCGAGATATCGAGCCAAAGGATCGCGGAGATCACGATGGAGACGATCATCAGCACCCCACCCATCGTGGGGGTTCCGGATTTCGCTTGGTGCGTCTCCGGTCCGTCGTGGCGTATCGACTCTCCAAACCGAAGTCGGTGGAGCATTCTGATCGTCCAGGGACCGAAGAGAAAGGTGATCATCAGCGACGTGATCGCCGCGTATGCGGCCCGGAACGTGATGTACTGGAACACGTTGAACGGGGTGAACACGTTGGTCAGAGGATAGAGAAACTCCTTAAACACCGGTGATCACCTCCTTCGTGACGACCGGGACGATTCGTCCCAGCCCGATTCCGTTACTCCCCTTGAGCAGAACGATCTCGGACCCGGCAAGGCGATCACGCAGCGCATCGGCAAGTCGCTCCGCCGATGGAACACAGAGGGTCTCCGTCGCCGGTGCAGATCCGTCGCCGGCCGTTTCGGTGGAGAACCGGTTCCAGGCTGCGGCGAACAGTTCCCCGACCAGACACAGAAGAGCGGGACGGAGCTCCCACGCTTCCGCAAGAACCCGTCGATGAGCGCTTTCGGTCCACTCTCCGAGTTCGTACATGTCTCCCAGTACAAGAACGAGTGAAGGCGATGCGGGGTCTCGCCGATGGATATCGCGAATCATCGTAAGCGCCGCACTCATCGAGTCGGGATTCGCGTTGTAGCCGTCGTGGACCAACAGACCGCCCTTCGGCAACGGATACCGTTCGGCCCGTCCCGACGGCAGCTCGGCGAGACGGACCGCTCCGTCAAACCGGAGATCCCTCCGTCCGAGGATCTCCGCCAACCGGAGCGCCGCCAGCGCGTTGATCCCGTTGTGTCGCCCCGGGATCGGGACAAAGATCTCCCGACGGTCGGAACACTTGAGAATCAACCCGTCACGCCCCCTCTCCTCGATCGTAACGTGTTGCACGTTCGGTCCGAAATAGACGACCTGTCCTTCCACGTCGTGGGAGAGAAACTCGACGTAGTCGTCCGTCTCCGGTACCAGAAGCACCTGTTCGCCGGTAAAGTAATCGGTAATCGCCTTCTTTTCCTGGGCGATCGCGTCGCGGCTGCCCAGGCGGCCGATATGGGCGGTACCGATATTGGTAATGATCGCGTAGTCGGGCCGGACGATACGTGCAAGGGCGGTCATCTCACCGGGGGCGCTCATCGCCATCTCGTACACCGCGAAGGTCACATCCCGAGGGGTATCGAATATCGAAAGGGGCAACCCCGTTTCGGAATTGTAATTACCCCGACTCCCGAAGGTAGGAGCGATCTGTTCGAGCAGAGCACACACCAACTCTTTCGTCGTTGTCTTTCCGTTGCTGCCGGTGATGCCGATGCGGGTGACTCGACGAAGATGAGTATCGGCATACCAGCAGGCCAGCCGATGGAGAGCGGTAAGGGTGTCCTCCACGACGATCACCGGGCACCGCCATGGTTTTCCGCCGGGGTCGGTCTTCCGACGAACCACGGCGGCGACCGCGCCGGAAGCGATCGCGTCGTCGACAAATCGTTCGCCGTCGGTTACAGCCCCGGGGAGCGCAAAGAAGAGCGATCCCCCCACAACCTGCCTGGAATCGATAGCGATCGAGGATATGCGGGAAACTCCAGCATGTTCCGTCGATACGGCACCGCTCCGCTCCCCGCCGAGGATACCCGCCAGGGCGGGCAAATCGGGAAAGCGCGTCGTGTCGTGTGTACCGTCGCTACCGCTCGTCACCGAAACCTCTCTCCACGTATCCGAATTCGTTCTACCCGGTCCGCCGGAGCCGCTTCGAGGCCAAGCTCGTTCTCGGCAAGATCGCGTATCCGGTCCGGCGATCGAAGTCCGGCAACTCCCACGATCAGCCGCTTGTTTTCTTCGAGGAGCGCGAGGTGCTCCCGGTGAACCGCCTGAAGACGGGACTCGAGGCGACTGAACCGATAGGATTGGCGCACATTGGCAAGAAAGAGAACGGGAATGAGAACGATAAGCGCGGCGAGTATACCCTTCGAAATCTCTTTTTTCATGAACACATCCTTCGCTTTCTCCGTCACTCTCTTCGTCGTCGTTCGAGAACCCGCATCTTCGCGCTGCGAGCCGCAGGATTTCGGGCAACCTCTTCCTCATGAGGTACGACCGGTTTCTTCGTTACGATCGCGAATTCACCCTCTTCTTTTACAATCGACACATTCTGAGCGGTAGTAGAGACCCCGGCGAGGGCACGAAACGTGTGTTTTACGATTCGATCCTCAAGAGAATGGAACGTGATCACCACAAGACGCCCGGCCGGCGCAAGCGACGTTGCGGCGGCGGGTATCCCCCGTTCTATCCGCCCCAACTCGTCGTTCACGGCGATCCGGATCGCCTGAAACGTTCGCGTCGCCGGGTGATTTCGCCCTCGCCGATACGCGGGCGGTACCGCCCGGCGAATGATCTCCGCGAGAGAAGCGGTCCCCCGGGTCGCTTCGGCGCGATCACGACAGATAGCCGCAGCGATCCGTCGCGAATAGCGCTCCTCACCGTAGCGATAGATGATATCCGCCAGTTCCGACTCGGGGATGCGCCTCAGGAGCTCCGCCGCCCCCTCGACTCCCGGCGACGCGTTCAATCGCATATCCAGCGGACCGTCCTCACGAAAGGAGAACCCCATCTTCGGGTCTCGGAGGTGCACCATTGACACTCCGAGATCGAGGAGGATCCTGTCGAACACTGTGTGTTCCATCAGCACCTCGTCGAACCAACCATGAACGATCGTGACCGGTGCGTCGCTGCCGAGACGCTCCCGTGCCAGTGCGATCATCCGCTCGTCCGCGTCGATTCCGACAAACCGGCAAGAGGGACAACGTTTCAGAAGACGGGCCGTGTGCCCACCTCCTCCGAGGGTCGCATCACATATTCGGAGTCCCCGCTGCAATGGCGCAAAAAACCGCTCCACTTCGTCGGGCATTACCGATACATGCGCTGTGTCCATAATCAGAAGAAGGAGACGGACCCTCCCAGTTCTTCGGCCGCCTCCTGAAACTCATCTTCGTGTTCGTCCAGATACGCCTTGTATTCGTCGACGTCCCAAATCTCTATGTATTTCTTGATACCGTGCAGAATGCACTCTTTCTTCAACCCCGCCGTCTCTTTCAGGCTCGGGGGTATCAGTATCCGCCCCGTCTTGTCCAGTTCCACCTCCTGTGCCGGCGCAATGATTCGTCGCTGCAACAGACGGGCGCGTCGGGAGAACGGCGATGCCGCCTCCATCAACTTGTCCGAAAGCTGTTGCCACTCCTCCGGCGGGAAAAGCCACAGACAGCGGTCGATACCGGAGGTGATGATCAGCGTATTACCCGGCACTTCCGACCGGAGCTTGCTCGGCATGAGCAATCTCCCCTTGTCGTCCAATGCGTTTCGATACTGCCCAGTAATCATCCCCGATTTACCACTTTCACCTATCTTTTCCCACAATTTCCCACGTAGTCTTTATATTAGACCAATCCGGGGTGATGTCAATCTTTGTAGACAGAATTCCGTTGGAAATAAGAGCGGCGACGAGACAACTACTTAACATACGGATAGCTCAGAGAGACGTCGGCGAAAAACGCCACGAAACGAGGGCGTCACGGGGAATCGGACCGCAGGTGATCGGGTAATCGGTGGCGACAGAGCGAGGCCGGGCGGACACGGCGCCGGGCGCAGACGGTTCTCCGATCGCTCCGGTAATCGGCGGCGGTCGTCAGATCAGGTGCTTGATATTCTCGGTGATCGGAAGCTTCATGCGGCGGTAGTTGAAATGGGGGAACAGGGGATGTTTCTTCTCCACAGCGGTCAACCATTCGGTTCCCATATTCCGCTGCGACAACGCGTCGTATACCCGGGTGAAGTTTCTCAGATGCTCCTTCACCCTTCGTTCCGCATAGGACACGACCGTTCGGGCGTTCATGATGAACGGCCAGTCGGAGGCCATACTGAGTAGTACCTCCCGGGCGGCCTGGTTTAACGCGCGCTCCTTGAGCCCGCTCTCGTCGGGGAACCTCGCGACGAGTTCCGCCATTCGTTCGATCGCCTGGTGGGTATGGCGATAGATCCAGTCGTTACTCCCGTCGAGCCACACCTCGGCGTATCCCCGGCTGCCCCAACTCGAAAAGGTCGGTTGCAGCTCCTGCGTCGGCTCTTCCCGCCGGAGGTAGTCCGAGGGAGTCGTCAGAGTTACCCGGGTATCCCCCTTCCGCCGGGCATCCTCGGCAACCCGGAACAGCTCCTCGATCCATTGGGGGCCCTCAAACCACCAGTGTCCGAACAACTCCGTGTCGTAAGGGCTTGTGATGATCGGCTCCGCCTGGATCACCCCGGAGAGCCGTTCCAGGTGTTCCGCCTGGCGGGTGTAGAAGTCCCGCGCGTGTTGCTTCACGACGCTCGTCGCCCGTTCCGGATCGTAGAGCTCTTTCTCGTCGGTCGCGCCGGTAATCGCGTGGTATTTGAAACCGGTATCGACACGTACGTCGTTGTCATGGATGTAGGGCCGCACGTAATCCAGCGGGAGGTCATACCCGATGTCGCGATAGAAGTCACGGTACGCCGGGTGCGCGGGATACCCCTGCTCCGAGGACCATACCCACGTTGCGGTATAGACATCCCGGGGAAACGCGGTCACTCCCGCCGGCGTCCGCACCGGTGCGTAGGTTCCGTTTTTTGCCTGCGGCTCGCCAAACAGGATGCCGTGGGCAGCACTTACGTAGTAATCCACGCCGACGTCGGCGATGATCTCGTCCAGACCCTCATAGTATCCGCATTCGGGCAGCCAGATCCCCCGGGGGTTGGTTGAGAAGCTCTCCCGATGGCACTCCACGCCGAGTTCGAGTTGCGTCTTGACGATCTCGGGGTAATGGCGGTAGTTCGGAAGAAACGCGTGGGTGGCCGCCGTCGCGAGGAGTTCGATATGGCCGCGTTTTCCGAAATAGTCGAAACCCTTGAGGACGTTTCCCCCGTAGGTGTCTTCGATATCCTGTTTGTCCGTGGTGTACCGCAGGTGGTACATCTCCGCAAGACGTTGCGTTCCGGGGTCGCCTTTGGTCCGGTCCAGCTCGCGCTCGGCGAGTTCGATGTTCTTCTGGAGGTGGCGCAGGAATCGCTCCATGAGAAACTCATCCTGGAGCATAAAACTGAGGGTCGGAGAGAAGGTCATCGCCAGTCGGAAGGGCACTCCCTCCGTCTCCAGTCGGGAAAACCCCCGCAACAACGGGAGATAGGTCTCGCTGACCGCTTCAAAAAACCACCGCTCTTCGAGAAATGAGTCGTGTTCGGGATGGCGAACAAGGGGGAGGTGTGAATGCAGCAACAATACAGAATTTCCCATACCCTTCAGTTCTCCTTGCCGGCTACAATGGATCTAGAATCGCTTCCGTCCGTCTGAGTCATCACCAAAAGGAGGTACCTCAAGGTATTCCATCCCACAGAGCTCATACAACGCCATGTCGTGGGGATCCATCGTCTCCGGTTGAAACGGCAACCGCGAACGGGGGACGTAGATCGGGTTTGACACCGCAAGAAGCTCCCGGCGGTGGTTGTTACGCGCCACGAGTTGAATCCGATAGTGCGCCTCGAGGCGAGGAAGATAGATATACCAACTGGTATCTTCGATCTGTACCGGGATCTCGAAGGAATCCTGGATACGCAGGTCTTCGACGGACCCGTCGAGCTGCAACACCCGAAGGAAGAGACCGTCGAATCGTGAAGACTCCTGGTATTCCGCCGCCTTAGCGCTGCTGAGGTCCCAATAGGTGTACGCCCAGTGTGGGTCGCGGAGCATCAGTGTGATACGGTTCGTCTCGTAGTGGTGCGGAAGATGCCACCCGTCCATGGGATCCCCGTCGGTCGGATCAGTATCGGGAATCTCGTCTTCGTGAAGAACGGAAAACTTTTTTTGCTGGATTCGTACCGTCGTGCTGTTGGCAGCCTCCCGCTCCTCGCGGTTCTCACGGATTATCTCAACAAGACGTTCGACCAACTCGTCGCGGTCGATATCGGGATCCGGTTCCAGACCGTTTCGCAATGCGACGAAAAGAAGCCCCTCTATCGACAGCTCCTCAAGACGAGTACGAATCATATCGGGCGCTCCAGAAGCATCACATGATTGTGGGAAAAACGATCATGGAGTGTCAAGTGCCGGTGATACCGCCTCGAGACGTACCGTTCGTCGCTCCACACCACCGTCAAACAGGCGAACGCCGATCTCGACGATCGTTGATCCGGGACGTACCTCACTCTCGAGTACGACGATATTCCCCTCAGCATCACGAAGAGTTGCAACCTCGGTAGCGGTTACGAAGGAATGGTCGGCCTCAAGCAGACCGTCCCGCAGGATATAGAGCTGTGCAGGTAGAACGGCGGCTGTTGCCGACTCAGCGGGGATGATGATCTGAAACCGCCCCGGTTGGAGCGTCACCGTTCTCCCCGTGATCTCTCGCTGATCCTGCACCACCGCCAACGGCGGCATACCGTCGGACGGAAGGTCGCCTGTGAACGGGAAAAGCGCCCGGGGATGGACGTACCGTTCCCGGAGATGGTCGAACACGCCGATCGAGATCCTCCGGGCCGCCCCGATCGGTGTCCCCGCAACGATCGCCCCCGGAACCACACCGTCCGCAAAGGAAAGGGTTGCTCCCGTCAGTTCGAGGTGCACCCAGAACTCGTGCTCGTCGCGCACCACGAGTACAAAACGGTCGCCTGCCGCTCCCGGGGTACGATCGGCAAACAACACCTCACCGGTCACCGGCGCGGTCACCGGGATCGTCGCACCTTCGACGGCGTCGAACTGGAAATACAGGTTGCGCTCCACCGATCCGGGGGACCCGACAGGTGCCTGCGGGACAAGTCGCTCCACCGCCGGTGTCGGCCATTGCCACGCCGGCAGGTGGAATACGGCGACGCCAAAGAATACAAACAGGGCGAACACAGAGGGCACCGCAGCCAGGCCGAACCGATTACGACACATCACAGGCCGAACTCCAGTGCGATCACCGTGTCGTCTTTTTGAAGAACGATCGCAGGCGCTCTCTCCCGAACGATCGTCGCGAGAACAACCGCGTTATCCCAACGCCAGGTGGTGGTTTCCGTCCGTTCCGAGGGGAGGAGGATTGCAACGCCGTCTCCGCCGACGTTTCCGCCGAGGAGGAGAGAGGTGCCCCGGGAAACACCGTCGACGACGGTGAAACCACCGGGTATGTCCCGGACCGTCATTGCCGTATCCTCGGAAACGACGACCAGACCATCCAGGAGGGGAACAACCAGGTGACCGTCGATCCGGTGCATCGCGACCGGTCGTCGGACCGCCATATCATCAGGGATCTCCACAAGTATCGTCGAAGAGACGGAGTGCTCCATACCGCCACCGACACGATCCTCTACTCCGTCTTCTTCGGTATCGGCGTCGCCGTCCGCCACATCCTCCGACTCACGAACAAACAGGCGTACGACCTGCGGGTCCGTACCGGTAACGGCGATATATCGTCGATCGTCGAAAGCGGAAATACCGTAGACGATCGGAGCATTGTCCCCGAAGGGCTCGCCGTTCGGGCGATACACCGTCCGTTCCCCTTCGCCGGCGATCGCGACGTCCACCACTCCAAAGAGCGTACCCCGGACCAGGACCACAGGATCGCACGTCGTACAGAGGTCGAAGCTCACTACACCGTCCGTCGCAGTGAGGCGGATCGCTTCGGGGTCGTCGATCGTCTCCAGGTTCGACGCGATCACGGCGCCGGAGGGTAACGCCTCGACGAGATAGTCCTCTCTGATCGTCGGTACTCCCACCGCGTCGTAGAAGCGTGGTGGTCCACCGGTCCATCGCTGCACCGCCCAGCGGGGAGAGTCGGTGCGCTGGTTGATGAACCACCCTTCAGCTGCGGTAAACACATCTGCCCGTAGACCGGATGCGAGGACATCGCCATTGCAAGCGTCGAGGCGTACAAATCGATCCTCCGTCGTGACAACGACGGGAACGACCCGACCGTCGGTAACGGTCTCCGTCCCTTCCACAGTCTCCATCGATTGTTCCCACACCGGAGTCCATCGCAGTTCATCGGAGTAGACCGTCGGGATGACCAGAGCGATGATCAGCCCTCCGGCGAGGGCGATGAGATCGAGAAGGAGTGATCGCACTATCGTTGGAGAGTCTTTTTCTTCTTCGCCTGAATCTTCTCGTCGGAATCCATCTTGCTCTTCCAGACATCCATCTTGCGCTTGATATCTTCAGCCTTTTCAACTTCGCCAAGGATAGTGTAGATCCGCTTGAGGGCCGCAAGGAACGCGATCGCCCGCTTGAAGTCATCGATCATGACATTGCTAAAACCAAAGAAAAATTGGGT
>JBKHFT010000028.1:0-27861 GCA_046540055.1 Alkalispirochaeta sp. | reverse complement strand
GGGCGGCACTCAACGCCGTGCATATCGCCGAAACCCTGGTCAAGATGGATCTCGTGCGGGTGCCATGAATATCCGGGAGGAGATCCTCGAGCTCTACGATGAACTGATCCACATCCGACGGGATCTGCACATGCACCCGGAACTCGGGTTTGAGGAGTTCCGGACCGCCGACATTATCGAACACTACCTGCGTGAGCTGGGGCTCGAGCCCCGGCGCCTCGCCGGAACCGGCGTTGTCGCGACCCTTGCGGGAAGCGCGTTGGGGAGCTCCGAGGGGCCCACCCTGATGCTTCGCGCCGATATCGACGCTCTCCCGATCCAGGAGGAGAACGACATTTCCTACAAATCCCTCAACGACGGCGTGATGCACGCCTGCGGTCACGACGCCCACACCGCTATTCTGTTGATCACTGCGAAAGTACTGACCCGCCATCCGGAACGAATCAGAGGGAAGGTGAAGTTTCTCTTCCAGCCCAACGAAGAGGTCGCCGGTGCGGAGATTATGGTCGAGGAGGGTGCCCTCGAGAATCCGAAGGTCGACGCGGCGATGGGTATTCACATCTGGACACCTCTACCGAGCGGGCAGATCGGTGCATCCGTCGGTGGTGTGATGGCGAGCATGGACGTCTTTCATATCGTGATCAAAGGAAAAGGCGGGCACACCGGGTATCCCGACTCCGCGATCGATCCGATTATCTGTGCCGCCAACCTTATCGAGACGGCGCAGCGAATCCAGACGCGGGATATCAGCCTCCTCTATCCAACGGCTCTGATGTTCTCAAAAATCAATTCAGGAACCAAAAATAACATTATTCCTGATGCGGTCGAGATCGAAGGGACGCTACGGTACCTCTACGAACCGACGGACGCGTTCAACCCTTCAAAACGATTGGAGGAAGTGGTACAATCGGTATGTGCGGTTCACCGATGCGACTACGATTTCACGATCGAGACGGAAAACGAGGTTGTAGTGAACGCACCGGAGATCGTTCAGCTGGTACGGGAAACCGCCGCTGAAATTGTAGAGAACAAAAAGAACGATATCGTGGAGCATCGCTCCATGGCGGGGGAGGATTTCGCGGCGTACGCCAAGCGGGTGCCTTCCGCGTTCATCCACGTCGGTACTCGAAACCCCGAGAAGGAGACCGACTATCCTCATCACAGTCCGCACTTCAACGTCGACGAGGATACGCTGCCCACGGGGGTCGAACTCTTTGTTCGAACCACGGAGCGGTTCTTTGAAAGGGAATGGAACTTCGACGTAAGTCGGGGTTAAAAAAAAACAGGAGGTATTCTTGTGGTGAGAAAAATCTTTGTTCTGTCGATGCTGCTGATCTTTGCGGCGGGTTTGACGGGTCTGTTTGCCGAAGGCAATCAGGAAGAAGGGGCATCGGACGGTCCGGATCGTGTGATCCAGGCGCGACTCGCGTCCGAGGAGATCGAGGGCGACTTCATGACGGTGTGGGCGAACAACTTCGCCGACTACATGCGTCAAGAGACCGACGGCGGGTACGATCTCGACGTGTATCCCTACGGCTCAATCGGGGACACCCGGGACATCAACGAGCTTGCACAACTTGGTGTCGTCGAGTGGGTCTTTTCGGACTACGCGTGGATCAGTGCGTTTGTACCGCAGGCGCAGGTGCTGGCCCTCAACTACCTCTGGCCCCGGGAGAAGGTTGCCGAGGTGGTCGAATGGGTCGTCAAAAACGGCGACACGATGGAGCTCATGGAGGAACACTTCCGGAAAAACGGTCTCGTTCCCCTCTCGATCATGTACGAAGGGTGGCAGTGGGTAACCTCGACCGAACCGATCAGCTCTCTCGAAGAGATGCAGGGGATCAAGGTTCGCGTCATGGGTTCCCAGATGCTGGTTGCGAACTACCGCTCCTACGGGTACAGCCCCACACCGATGAGCTACGGCGAGGTCTACAGCGCACTGCAGACCGGTCTGATCGATGCGCAGATCAACCCTCTCTTCGCGATCTACAGCATGAAGTTCTACGAAACCACGGAGTACTTCACGCAGATGTGGGCGGAACCGTTTCTCGGGATTCCCACGGCGAACATGCAGCACTTCGATTCGCTTCCCGAAGAGTATCAGCAGCTGATGCGCGAATGGTGGGCGGACGCGATCGTTCCCGCCGGTGAGTGGATCGACGAGAAGAACGCCGGGTTCCGCGAGGCGATCGAGGAAGAAAAGCCCTCCATCGTGTGGAACGAGTTCGACGACGAGCAGATCGCCGAGGCGACCGAGATCGCCCGGACCGTTGACGAAGACTTCATCGAGGCCGGCGGCGACGGTGCTGAGGAGATTCTCGACACGCTGCTCCGCGATATCGAAAACGCGAAGGAAGCGCTGGGAGTCGACTGACAGGTGCAGGTGTGGCGGTATGGATCTCTCCGGTCCATGCCGCCTTTCTATATGTAATGATTGAACGATGTAATGAATGAACGGACACGAAACCCGAAACGAGGGAGTAATGCGGAATGAGTGACGCCCCAGAAGAAAAGATCACGATCGGTCGGCGCGTGAGTCTCATGGTGGACTGGTTTGAGGTGGGAGCCCTCAGCCTGTCGACCGCGGCGCTTGCGATTCTCCTGATCGCCAATGTAATCGCCCGAACCTTTTATCAGGCGATCTATTTTGCCGAGGAGTTGGCGGAGTTCCTCGTCGTTTTTACCACCTTTGTCGGGGTAAGCTACGCGGCCCGGAAAGCGCGCCATATTCGGATGGGCGCATTTCTTGATTCGATGCCGCCGAAAGTGGAGAAGGTATTCATCTACGTTATTTCCGCAGTCAGCGCCGTAGTCATGTTCATCATGGCGTACCACTCCTGGAACTACATGCTCACCGCCCGGATGATGGGACAGACCACCCAGGCGTTGCGGATGCCCTACTGGATCACTCTGGTGATCG
This sequence comes from Alkalispirochaeta sp., assembly GCA_046540055.1. Classification (GTDB taxonomy): domain Bacteria; phylum Spirochaetota; class Spirochaetia; order DSM-27196; family Alkalispirochaetaceae; genus Alkalispirochaeta. The sequence goes on along the minus strand of JBKHFT010000028.1, from coordinate 24,941 downwards.
TACCGGTCGGGTTTTTCAGCGCCGGAATCCAGTACGTTCGTACCGTCTGGAAGAATATCAGGGAAGAGGATGTCTGGCAGTCGCCGGAGCAGCAGAGTGAGTACGAAGACGAGATAGGGGGCTACTGATTATGACGTTACTCTGGGTAAGCATGGTGGTGATGCTCCTGTTGGGCTTCCCCTTCATGGTACTGATTCTGGGTTCGCTGCTCCTCCACGTGGAAGTCGCGATGCCAACCTTCAACTTCAGCAACGTCATGGTCCAGCAGGTTCTGACGGGACTCACCCCCCCGGCATTGCAGGCGGTGCCGATGTTCATCCTCGGCGCGGGTATCCTCACCTCCGGACAGGCAGCGCGACGCCTTATCAACATGGTGCGCGTGATGGTCGGACACATCCCGGGAGGACTGGCGATTACGACCAACGCGAGCTGTACCCTCTTCGGCGCGGTCTCCGGGTCTACTCAGGCGACGGTAGCGGCGATCGGGGGAACGATGCGACCGATGCTTCTCGAGGCGGGGTACAAAAGTCCCTTCACCCTCGGGCTGATCATCAACGCAAGCGATATTGCGCTGCTGATCCCGCCGAGTATCGGATTTATCGTCTACGGTGTCGTTACCAACACCTCCGTCGGGAAGCTCTTTCTCGCCGGGGTCCTGCCGGGACTTTTGATCTTTCTGCTCTTCTCGATCTACGTCTACTTCTATTCGAAGATCAAGAAAGTCGGTGTTGCGCCGAAGGCGACCACGACGGAGCGAATCCAGGCGCTCAAGGACGGTTTTCCCGTCCTCGGGTTCCCTTTGATCATCGTCGGTGGTATCTACCTCGGTCTATTCAGCCCCACCGAAGCCGCCGCCGCGGCGGTACTCTATGCGATCTTCCTGGAACTCGCGGTGTACCGGACGATAACGTGGCGCGGGTTCGTAAAGGTTCTCCTCGACACCGGTGTCGTTACCGGCGTCGTATTTGTCCTCGTCGGAGCGGGACAGGCGTTTTCGTGGCTGATCAGCTTCCTTCGGATACCGGAGGCGGTGATGCCGGCGATCATTGGTACCGATCCGTCGCAGCTGCAAGTGATCATCACCGTGATCATCGCGTACTTCGTGGCGTGTATGTTCGTCGACCCGATCGTTGCGATCTACGTCTTCTCGCCCATCTTCGCACCCTACGTTGTCGCGACGGGGATCGACCCGGTCTTCCTCGGGGTGCTTGTGACGCTCCAGGCAGCGATCGGTTCCGCGACGCCTCCCTTCGGGTGTGACATCTTTACGGCTCAGCTGATATTCAGGCGTCCATACCTCGAAGTGATCCGGAACACGCCACCGTTTATCCTGCTGCTGCTGTTGGCCACGGCACTGATCGTGATCTTTCCCGAAATCGCGCTGTTCCTGCCGAACACGATGATGAACCTCGGGGGATAACACCGGGAAGGACGGGTATTCGGGGCCCCGCCGGAGTCGTGGCCCCCGTTGCACCGCCTCGGGTACCGGGGGTACACCCTGATGGACCGACTGAGCAACGGTATACGTATACGAGAGGGGCCGCTTCACCGTGTGAGGCGGCCTTTTTTCGTGTAGAATAGAAACAAATGCAGAAGCACTACACCTTTACGCGAATCCCGGTCAAACAACTGATGCAGCGGCGCATCCAGGACGTTCTTCTGGTATGTACGAAGTACGACAAGTTCATGCTTGAAGAGGACGGTCGCGTCGACGAGCAGATCTTTCAGGAGTACGCGAGCCTCAACCTGCGCTATCCGCCGCGGTTCGTGCAGGTGAGTACCGAAGAGGAAGCCCTCGCGGAGCTCGAGCGGGGCGACTACGACATGGTGATCTCGATGCTGAACATCGGGGGCCCCCGGGCGTTGCAGCTCGTAGAGTCGGTTCGCACCCTCTATCCGGAGCTTCCGCTCGTCGTGCTGACACCGTTTTCCCGGGAGGTCTCGGTGAAGGTGAAGAATGAAGACCTTGTCGGCCGCTACGAGATCTTTGCGTGGCTCGGAGACGACAGCATTCTTCTGGCGATTATCAAGCTCTTCGAGGACCGTATGAACGTCGCCCACGACGTCACCGTGGGAGTGCAGACGATCATCCTCGTGGAGGACTCGGTCCGCTTTTACTCGAGTTTTCTTCCCCTCATCTACCACATCCTCTTTCGCCAGGCCCGGGGCCTGATGGAAGAGGGGCTGAACGAATGGGAACAGACGATGCGGATGCGGTGCCGGCCAAAGATTCTTCTTGCCAACACTTTCGAGGAAGCGACAACGCTGTACGACCAGTACCGGACGAGCGTCCTCGGGGTGATCTCCGACGTCTCCTTCAAGCGGGAGGGTGTCGAAGACCCCGCTGCAGGGCTCAAGCTGTGCCGGTACATCCACGAGCACAATCCTGACATTCCGGTGTTGCTCCAGTCCTCCGAGGAGCGCCACCGTTCCGACGCCGCGTCCTGCGGCAGCAGTTTCCTCTACAAGCACTCCGACGATCTCCTGAACCGCCTGCGCCAGTATATCCGGCGGAATTACGGATTCGGACCTCTGACGTTCCGCGACCCCGTCACAAACCGGATCCTCTTCTCCGTGGAGGACCTGAAAGATCTGCAGGAGAAGATCGAGGAAATCCCGGGGGAGCAGTTTCAACAGTTCTTCCGCCGGAAGAAACTGACGAACTGGCTCAAGACGCGGGCGCTCTTCTCGCTGGCAGACGTGATCGAGAAGAACATCTCCGGGATCAACGATGCCGCGGAAGCGAAAGCGACGGTCCTCGCGATCATCCGCTCCTTCCGCCGCTTTCAGAGTCAGGGTACGATCGCCCAGTTCGACCGGGAGCGCTATGACGAATACCTCACCTTCACCCGGATCGGGAGTGGGTCCCTCGGGGGGAAAGGGCGGGGCCTGGCGTTCATGGACCACGTGTTGAAGGACAGCAACCTGCGCTACAAGTACAAGGGAATCGTGATCTCCATACCCCGTACGGTCGTCGTCGCCACCGACGTCTTTGCCGATTTCCTCGATCGGAACGAACTCCACGAACGCCTCCGGGAAGAGCTCTCGGACCAGGAGATCCTCGACCTCTTCGTTGCGGGGTCGTTTCCGGAGGATATCCTCGAAGATCTCCGAGCGGTCCTGCGGGTGAATCGACGACCCCTGGCGATCCGCTCGTCGAGCCTTCTCGAGGACTCCAACTCGCAGCCCTTCGCGGGGGTATACAACACCTACATCATCCGGAACAACGCCGACGATGAGGAGAAGCGCCTCGAGGAGCTGGTGGGGGCGATCAAGAGCGTCTACGCCTGTACCTTCTACCGCGGCAGTCGGGACTACATGGCGGCGACGAATAACATGATCGCCGAAGAGCGGATGGCGGTGGTGATCCAGGAGCTGACCGGGACGCGGTACGCCGAGCGGTGTTATCCGTCGATCTCCGGCGTCGCCCGAAGCCTGAATTTCTATCCAATCGAGAACGAGCTGCCTGAAGAGGGGATCGCCCATATCGCGATCGGCCTTGGCACCACCGTCGTTGAAGGAGGATCGGTTCTGCGGTTCTCCCCGAAGCACCCCAGGAAGATCCTCCAGCACGCCGACGTGGACACTGCGGTGAAGAGCGCCCAGAAAGAGTTCGTGGCTCTCTGCATGACCGGGCCCGGCTTTCGTCCCTCCGTCTCGGACGACGTGGAACTCGTAACCGAGGAGATCACCGTCGCCCGGGAAGACCCGAGCTTTCCGCTCCTTGTATCGAGCTTTGACTTCGAAAACGGATCGCTCCGGGAAGGAGTACTCGACGGGGGCCTTCCGGTTCCAACCTTTGCGGGGGTTCTCAAGTATCGCCTCTTTCCCCTGGCGGATATCCTCAACGATCTGCTCGAACTCGCGGTCCGGGAGATGAGTGTCCCCGTGGAGATCGAGTTCGCCGTAGACCTCAATCCCGACGGCGAGGGCGACAAGACGTTCAGTTTTCTCCAGGTGCGCCCCGTCATTGAGGGACTCGAGGTGGACGATATCGAGATCGAGGAGGAGGAGCTCAAGAACACCCTCGTCAGCTCCTTCAGCGCCCTGGGGAACGGGATCTACACCGATATCTATGACGTCGTCTACGTTCGGCCCCACGCGTTCGATCCCTCGGAGAGCGAATCCCTGGCGACGCACCTCGACGAGATCAACGAGTGGTTTGTCCGGCGCGGACGACACTACCTCCTGATCGTTCCCGGGCGCCTCGGTTCACGAGACCCCTGGCTGGGGATACCCTGCAAATGGACGCAGATCTCCCACGCCCGGGTGATCGTCGAGTCATCGATCGACAAGCTCCGGGTGGATCCGAGTCAGGGAAGCCACTTTTTTCACAACATCACCTCCCTCCACATCGGATATCTCACCGTCGATCCCTACCGGGATTCCCGGGAACGGGTGGATTACGAGTATCTCGAAGCTCAGCCGGCGATACAGGAGAAGGGGGTAATTCGCCACGTGGCTTTCGAGAAGGAGCTTCCTACAAAGCTCGCGGGGAAGGCGAGAAGGGGGATCGTTCTGCCCCCGGGCTACGTGTCGCCCCGGGGGCAGGAGAGCGGTGCAAGCTGGTGACGCCGGTGCCGTCGCGCCGGGACGATAGCGCTCCGCCGGACTGAGGACCCGCGGTGCCCTGGGCACCGGGCATCGCGGCCCGGGCGCCGACGGTCAGCCGATCGTCGAGCCGAGATTCTTCTCCTCGGCGACGGCGAACGCCCGGATCGAGATCATCGTGTCCTGAACCCCGACCCCGGTGAGATCGCACATCGTGATCTGCGTGTCCGACGTGCGTCCCGGGTGTGATCTGTTCACCAGTTCCCCGAGTTCGACCACCGGTGATTGTTCGGTGATCGCACCCGATGCGAGGGCAGACCGGAGTTCCCCGAGGCGGAAGGACTGACTTTTCAGATCGCAGGCGAGAACGTCCACTCCTCCCGCAACGGCGCCTTCAACTTCCTGTTTCTCCTCGGCGTCGGAACCCATCGTGGTCAGATGCAGCCCCGGGTGAAGCCATTCCGCCTTGAGAAACGGCTTCCGGGAGGGGGTGGTCGTAACGACTACGGCGCTCTCCTTGACGACCTCTTCCACGGAGTTTGCCTTGATCACCGTGATCCCGAGTTCCTGTTCCATGTCCCGGATGTACGCGTCCCGTACCTCATCCCTGTCAAGGCTGAAGGTGCGGATCTCTCTGATCTCTCGTACCAGCGAAAGCGCTCGCATCTGAAACCGCGCCTGTACGCCGGCGCCGATCACTCCGACCCGTTCGGCGTCCTTCGGTGCGAGGTACTTCGCCGCAACGGCGCCGGCCGCGCCGGTTCGTACCTGAGTGAGATACCCGTTGTCGAGGAGAACCGCCTTGAGAAACCCGGTCTCCGCGTCGATGACGAGCATCTGGCCGCTCTGGGAGGGCAGCCCCTTTTCCGGGTTCCTGAAGAATCCGGAGGCGACTTTAACCGCCAGATAGTCGAGGCCCTTGATGTAGGCGGACTTGATGTCCACTTCCGCCTCGAGGTGAGGAACGGGAATCATCATGATCGGCGGAACGGTGGCATTCCCCCGGGCGAGTTCGGCGAAGCCCCGTTCGACGTCGGCCACCGCGTCGAGGTCGAGATGAATATGCTCCAGCAACTGTGATTCCGGAACGACACGTACCATATAGCCTCCGAATGTTAGTGGGATCGTAGTGTGGCATCACCGGTGACGAAGGGTGTCACCACCGACAGATACTGCGGCAGATCGACGCTGCTGCCGCTCAGGACGACTCCGACCCGTTTCCCCGCGACATCTACCTTGCCCGACTGGATCGCGGCGATACCGACAGCCGCGCTTCCCTCGATCACCAGGCTGTGGTGGGCGAGGGCGTAGTAGATCCCCCGGGGGATCTCGTCCTCGTCGATTACTACGTGGTGATCGACGTGGTCACGGACGAGGGGAAGGGTGAACCTGTTTTTCACGCCGATACCACCGAGAAGGGAATCCGCGAGGGTCTCCTTCTCGGGGACCGCGACGGGATGGCCCGCTTTCAGGCTCTCCAGCATCGCCGGAGACTGTGAGATCGAGATACCCACCACGGAGATATCCGGTTTGATCAGCTTCGCCGTCATCGCGATGCCCGCGAGGAGTCCGCCGCCGGAGAGAGGGACGAGGAGGACGTCGAGGTCGGGCGTCTCCCGAAGCATTTCAAGGGCGATCGTGCCCTGTCCGGCGACGACGAAGGGGTCGTCGAAAGGGACTACCGGGATCATTCCGCGCTCTTCCATGATACGGAAATACTCCTGCTCCGCTTCGTCCTGGGAGTGACCTTTGACCACCACCTCCGCCCCGAGGGATCGGATCAGTTCGACCCGGTAGGTCGGAACATGTTCCGAGACGCACACAACCGCGGGAATACCGGTTCGACCGGCGACGTACGCCACCGCTTTTCCGTGGTTTCCGGTGGAGAAGGTGATCACCCCGCGACGTCGTTCCTCGTCGGAGAGGGAGAGGATCCGGTTACTCGCACCGCGCACCTTGAAGGCCCCCGTATTCTGGAGCGATTCAAGCTTGAGGTACACGGCGGCTGCACCGCTCTCGGCGGTGATCACCGGGGACTCCACAAAGGGCGTCGTCCGGACAAGGCCGGAGATCCTTCGAGCAGCGGCAAACACATCGTCGAGGTGCAGGTCGGTGTAACGAATCGCCGTCGACATCGGAGGAGTTCCTTACTTGAGAAAGAGTTTGATCGGGAAATCGAAGAGCGATTCGTTTCCCGTCGGGGTAACCCGGATCGTTGCATCGACCTCAAACCCGACATCCTTGTACCAGATCCCCGGGATGAGATGGAGCGCCATGTTTTCCCGGATCACCGTCTTGTCCCCGGGGCGCAGGCTGATCGTCTGTTCACCCCAGTCGGGGGGATAGTTAACGCCGATCGAATAGCCGAGGCGTGATTCTTTCACCACTTTGGAATGGGCGATCGCCTGCCGCCACCGTTCTTCGATCTGCTCCGCGGTGACCCCGGGTTTGATGAAGTCGAGGGTCTTTGCGAGACCGTCCATTACCACCTCGGCGGTCTCTTTCATCAGGTCCGGCGGGTTCGATCCGAGAAAGATCGTCCGGGCGATCGGGGAATGGTAGTGCCGGTAAACCCCGGCGAGCTCGAGGAGGACCGCCTCGTCTTTCCGGTACGTTTTCTCCGTCCAGGTGAGGTGTGGCGTCGACGCCGCTTCACCGGCCATCATCAAAGGAACGATCGCGGGATAATCTCCGGCGAACTCGGCAGTACCGGAATACTGGGCGTGGGCGATCGCCGCCGCGGCGTCGCACTCCCGGACGCCGACATCGATCGTGTCCACTGCGGTCTGCATCACTTTTTCGGCGATCTTTCCGGCGCGTTTGAGAAAGGTGATCTCCGCTTCGGACTTGACGACGCGCACCCAGTTGACGAGAGCGTTCGCGTCCTTGAACGTTGCGTTCGGGAGAGATCGCTCCAGCTCGACATAGTTCCGGTGGGTGAAGTAGAACTGGTCCATCTCGACCCCGATTGAACCGGTATCCCACCCCTTCTCCCTGATTACATCGGCGACGAAGTGCATCGGGTGTTTCACCAGGGACTGCACGTAATCGTCGGCGTACTCGCGGATGTTGTCTTCCGATAGACTGGTGGTCAGTCGCGCGCCGTTGGCGTCCATTCCACGGCCGAGCCACATCGGTTCATCCTGGTCTAACGATACGAGAACGACCTGATGGACGTAGAAACTCCACCCGTCGTATCCGGTGAGATAGTTCATGTTCGCAGGCTGACTGATTACAAGAAGGTCGATCCCCTTCGCCTGCATCGATCGCTTCGTTGCCTCAACCCTTCGAGCGTATTCGCTCTGCTCAAATACCGCCGGCATAGTGTCTCCTTTGCTCACGCCTGGTTCAATTATTCACGCCGTCCCAACTGCTGGGAGATGAAACGGGTTGCTTCCAGAAGAGGTTGTACCAGAGCGTCGAGGCGCTCCGTCGTAGCTCTGATCGAGGGTCCCGAAATACTGAGGCCCGCTACCATTCTGCCGCTGTAGTCGAAGATCGGCGCGGCGTAGCTATTCAGGTCGTCGCTGAACTCGGTGATCTCCGTCGCGTATCCCCGCTCCCTGACGCGGGCGAGTTCCGCGTCGATCTCGTCGAGCTTCGTCAGGGTACGGGAGGTCCGGGGAGTGAGGTTTGCCCTGCTGAGAATCTCCTCACGCTCCTCGTCGGTCATGTACGCAAGGAAGTTCTTTCCCGATGCGCAGGCGTGTATCGGATAGTTGTAGGTCACATCAGGGTTGAGAGAGAGGGGGTTGCTGCTTTTTACCTCCTCGATCGCGTTCACCATATCGCCGTACAGCACGGTGAGGTACACGTTCTCGTTGGCACGGACCGCGAGTTCCGCCATGAGAGGCTTCGCGATCTCCCGGAGATCCTGACTCAAGGGGACGCGGCTGCCGAGCTTGAACAGCTTGAAGGTGAGTCGGTAACCGCGGTGGTCTTCTTTCGCGATATATCCCACCTCCATCAGGGTGGTGAGAATACGGTGTACGTTGGTACGGGTCAGGCCCAGGCGGTCGGCGATGACCGAGGGCTTCACCGGCTGGTTGTTGCTGATAAATTCGAGGACGTGAAACGATTTCAGTACCGTCGTCGTCGGCTTGTACGGTGGAGTATTACTATTTGAACTCTCGTTAGTATATTGCAACACTAAGAGAATTGTGGCGCAGGGACCCCCGTTTGTCAAGAAAAAACGCAGGAACCGGGCTACGCCATATTCGCTTCGATCCGTTGAGCCGCTTCGTGCAGACGGGGCAGGTAGGTGTCGATCGCTTCGATCGTGAGGCGGTCCGCGGGGCCCGAGATACTGACTCCGGAGATCGCGAAGCGATCGGCCCCGCGGATCGGGACGGCGACGCAACGGATCTCCATCGCCAGCTCCTGCCGGTCGATCGCGTATCCCGCTAGGGCGACCGCCTCCACCTCCCGGAGCAACGAGTCGGGATCGGTGATCGTATTCTCCGTGTATCGCGGGTAGGGTATGCGCCGAATGATCGCCTCCCGCTCCGCAGGGTTCCGGAAGGCAAGGAGGACTTTGCCGACGGAGGTACAGTGCAACGGTTCAGACTCGCCCTGGGAGACGTCAAGCTGGAGGTACGTCGCCGGCGCCGCCTTGTCGACGTACAGAACCTGATCGTCGTACAGGACCCCGTGGTTTACGGTGAGGCCGGTGTCGTGGGAAAGCTGGATCAGTTCCCGTCGCGCCGGATCGATCAGGTTGTGACTCTGGGGGACGGAGTTTCCGATCTCGAAGAGGTGAAAGGTGAGATGGTACGCTCCGTCGGAGCGTTTCCCGATGTACTTGAGCACCTCGAGGGTGTAGAGCATGCGGTGCACCGTCGATCGGTTCAGGTTCAGCTCCTTCGAGAGGTCTCGTGGATAGGCGGTGCCCTTCTCGGCGATATATTCGAGGATCTGTGCCGCCGTAATCACCGTACCTGCCACCGGTTTGGATCGCGTGCCTGCTTCGGACATTTCAGCTCATCTCCTCTTCTGCGGATCGACGTCGACGAAACGAGGACATCGCGACGATTGCGAAGGCGCCGACGGCCACGAACACTCCCGTAAAGAGAAAGAGACGTCCCTGACCATAGATCACCGATAACGTTCCAAACAAGAATATCCCGATCGCGAAGCCTCCATCAATCCAGCTCTCCTGGATCGACAGCGCCGTTGCCCGCATCGTGTCCGGTATGACGTCGACGATCCACGAGATCAGCACCGAGAGGCCGGCGTTGAATCCGATTCCGGTTCCGACGGCGCTCAACACGTATACCGCCGTCGGGGCGTGATCGATCATCGGGAGGATCGCAGTACCCGCCGCCATCGCGAGAACGACGGGGATCGCAACGCCGCGGCGCCCCGCCCGGTCGGAGAGGCGACCGAGAAGAAACGCCGCGACCGCTCCGACGCCGGCGTATACGGTAAAGTACGCCCCGGGATTCCGGAAGTAAGGATTTCCGTAGGAGGTAACAAAGGTGTTCACAACGCCTCCGCCGACGGCGACGAGAAGAACGCCGAGATACGCCGCCTGGAGGTCCGGGATACGAAATAGGCCCAGGACGTCGCCGACGCGTATCCGCGTGATCTCTCCGCCGACGGTGCGTCGGCCGGCCTTGAGGCTCAGAACCAGCAGAAACGCCGCGAACGCTGTCCCTGCGGTGGCGGCAAAAAATGCGGCGAAGCCGTAGATGTTTATCACCACGTTCCCCAGATAGGGCCCGATAAGGGAGGCAAAGGGCGTGATCATCCGGTACGTCCCGATCACACTTCCCCGCATCGCTACCGGTGAAAGGTCCACGACGAGGGAACTCGCCGTGGCCAGGTACGACGCCATCCCGATCGCCTGATATACCCGTGCCAGAAGCATCCACGTGAAGTCCGGAGAGAGGTAGATAAGCACCTGGGCGCTGGAAAAGGCGAACGCCCCCAGAGCAAGTACGAACTTTCGTCCCCGTGAATCCGCCATCGGACCGAAGATAAACCGGAGCACCACCGATGCAACGGCGAATACGGTGGTCTGCATTCCGATCGTGAAGGTGGTGCCACCCCGGTGCGAAATGTAGAGGGGGATCAACGAAAACGAGATCAACACCTGACTGAGGATGAACAGGGACGCCAGAAAGAGCTTGATCATATCCGGCTGCAGAAGCACTTGAAGAAGAGACCGGTTGTCCTCGGTTGTCATCCGTCGATCATACGCCGAGGGACACCGGTGGAGAAGGGTTTCCACGTCGTCGTCGTCGTTTTCGGCGGCAAACCGTTTGCATCGTCCCGCCTCTCCCCCCATAATCGGGAAATGGCACTCGAGCGAAACAAGATTCATTTTACCCGGGACGAGTACGCCCGGCGGATACGGAAGACGAAGGAACGGATGGACCACGCCGGGATCGAAGTGCTCCTGGTGGTCGATCCTGCGAACATGAACTACCTCACCGGGTACGACGGGTGGAGCTTCTACGTCCATCAGGGCGTACTGCTCTCTCTCGATCGGGAAGAGCCGATCTGGTTCGGGCGGCAGCAGGATTCCAACGGTGCCCGGATTACGACGTGGCTCTCCGAAGAGAGCATCGTCGGGTACCCCGACGAGTACGTTCAGTCCCGGTACACCCACACGATGGTATTCGTGGCGCAGATGCTGAAAGAGCGGGGATGGGAGCGGCGCACCCTTGGTCTCGAAATGGACAACTACTGGTTTTCGGCCAGGATGCTGCTGACGCTCCAGTCCGAGTTACCGGGCCTTCTCGTTCGTGACGCGAACAATCTGGTGAACTGGGTAAAGACCGTAAAGTCCGAGACGGAGATCACCTGCATGCGGGAGGCTGCGGCGATCTGCAGGAACGTGATGGATATCGCGATCGGGAATATCGCCGTCGGCGTCAGGGAGAAAGACGTCGCCGGTCTTGTTGCGGGTGCCCAGATCACCGGTACCGACGAGTACGGCGGCGATTCCCCTGCGATCTTCCCGATCATGCCCAGCGGCCAGAACACCTCGACGGCACACCTGACCTACGATCCTGACCGGTCGTACGAGAAGGGGGACGTGGTGCTCCTCGAACTCGCCGGCGCACGGTACCGCTACCACGCCCCCCTGTCCCGGACGGTGTACCTCGGAACGCCGCCGAAGGATCTGCAGAACGTTGCGGACACGGTGGTGAAGGGGCTCAACATGACGCTGGATTTCATCAAGCCCGGAGTGACCGCCGAGGAGGTAGAGGCGAAGTGGCGGGAGGCCCTCGTTGGAACCGGCGTGGAGAAACCCTCCCGGGTCGGGTACTCCTTCGGCCTCAGCTACGTCCCCGACTGGGGAGAACACACGATCAGCCTTCGTCCCGGAGACAAGACGGTCCTCGAACCGGGGATGACGATCCATTTCATGCCGGGTATCTGGCTCGATACCTACGGGTTCGAGTGCAGCGAACCGTTCCTCGTCACTCCCGAAGGGTGCGAGAAGCTGATCGAGTATCCCCAGAAGCTCTTCGTACTGTGACTCCCGGCGCCGGTGGACACGCGGGGGAGGGCGGGCCGGTTCGGTACCACCCGATCCCTCGTGCCTTGCCTCACACGAGGCGGTTCCGTCTGCCCCCGGTGAGGAAACTCTCGATGTTTCGGGCGACCCCGTCGATGCACCGCTGCCGCGCTTCGACGGTCGCCCATCCGATGTGGGGGGTGATGAGACAGTTCGGCGCGGTCAGGAGCGGGTTGTTCTCCTCCGGGGGTTCTACGGTACCGATCACATCCAGCGCCGCTCCCCGGAGGTGCCCGTTCCTGAGCGCCCGGGCGACCGCATCGTCGTCGATCAGGGCGCCTCGAGAGGTGTTGACCAGGAACGCCCCCCGCTTCATCAGCGCCAGCGCTTCGTCGTTGATGATCCTCCGGGTCTCCTCCGTCAGGGGGGCGTGGAGGGAGATGATGTCGCTTGCAGCGAGGAACCGTTTCCATGGCAGCCACTCTACTGTGATCCCCGGTACCACCTTTCGCCGGGCGTCCCACCCGACGATCCGCATCCCGAAGGCGGCAGCGAGGCGGGCGACCTCTGCACCGATCGTTCCAAGTCCGAGAACACCGAGAGTTTTTCCTGCGACCTCCGTCATCCCTCCGGGGAGGTACGCGAACCGGGTACCCCGACGCCAGCCTCCGGAGTGAACGAGGTCGTTGTAGGCGGGGATACGGTGAACGAGGTCGAGGATCAGTGCGATCGTGAGCTGCGCCACCGAGTCCCGGGAGTATTCAGGTACGTTGGCGACGGCAACCCCCGCATTCCTGGCGGCGTCGAGATCGATATGGTCGTATCCGGTGGAAAACGTCGCAAGAAACCGCAGCTGCGGTAACGCCCGGAACTGATCGGCACCGAACGGGGTCTGGTCCACCAGAATGATCTCCGCCGTCCCCGCCGGTCCCCGGAGGTGTTCTTCAGACCAGTACGGATACACGGTAAGGGATCCGAGAGTTGCGATGGGGGTCCAGTCGGCGTCTCCGGGATTCACCCCGTAGGCATCGACGGCGAGGATCGTCACTGCGGAGTCGGGCACTGTTCCGCCACCGAATCGGGCACGTTCCCCGCGAACTCCGCGTCGAAGTGGTCCCTGAACGCCCGGACCAGCGCTCCCGCGTGTTTCCGGTACGATGCCGCGTCGGACCACGCCCGGGCGGGGTTGAGAATCTGCGGCGGGACGTCTTCACAGACCGTGGGAATCGACAGCGTGAAGAACGGTTCCTGTTCGTATTCGACCTCGTCGAGACCTCCTGAAAGGGCTGCCCGGACCATCGTGCGGGTCGCGTTGATATCCATCCGTTTCCCCGTACCGTAGGCGCCGCCGCTCCAGCCGGTATTGACCAGAAAGACGCGGGTCTGATGACGGGCGAGCTTTTCTCCCAGGAGGTCGGTGTAGTCCACCGGATTACGCGGCATGAAGGGGGCGCCGAAAAAGCGGGAGAACACCGTTTGCGGTTCGACCACTCCCGTCTCCGTTCCGGCAAGTTTCGAGGTGTACCCCATCATGAACCAGAACATCGCCTGTTCGGTGTTCAGGCGGGCGATCGGCGGGAGCACACCGTAAGCGTCGGCGGTGAGGAAGACCATCGTCCGGGGATGGCCGCCCATTGATGATTCTTTCGTATTCGAGAGATACCGAAGCGGGTAGGAGGCGCGGGAGTTCTGGGTGAACCGATCATCGTCGAAATCGTAGACTCCCGTCGGGTACACCATCAGATTCTCCACCAGTGCGCCGTGAAAAAGGTAGTGATCCGGGTGAAAGACCGCGTTGTATACCTCCGGTTCTTTCCGGGGGTCCAGATTGTAGAGTTTCGCGTAGCACCCGTTCTCGAAATTCGCGATCCCCGTCTTGCTCCAGCCGTGTTCGTCGTCCCCAAGGAGGGCGCGGGCGGGATCGGTGGAGAGAGTGGTCTTCCCCGTCCCGGAGAGGCCGAGGAATACCGCGATATCGCCGCTCTGTCCCTCGTTGGCGCTGCAATGGAGAGGCAGGATTCCTTCTTCGGGGAGGTAATAGTTCATCACGGTGAACATCAGTTTCTTTATCGCTCCCATGTAGGAGGAGCCGAAGACGATACCGATGCGCCGGTCGAAGTCCATCACCACCGCCATCGTCGACGTCGTTCCGTCCGGGAGCGTTCGGAGCTCTCCCTCGTACCGTCGGGGGTCGAGTTTGTCGTACTGGTTCACCAGGAGATAAAAGGGACTGTCGTCGAAGCAGCCGGTCTGCATCACCGGTGGCAGGGGGCGAAACATGTTGTCGATAAACAGTCCTGCCAGAGGGTTGTCCGCGATCGAGCAGACCGGGAGTGCATAGGTCGGATCAGCCCCGATTACCTTGTCCTGGACGTACAGTCGTTCCTTCAGCTCCAGAGATACCATCGTGTCGGTAAAGATTTTGTCAAAGGTGTCCTCCGAAACGGGGAGGGCGTACGGCGAGGTCCAGTCGATCGTGTCTTCCCCCGCACTCCGCCTGACGATGAGCGTGTCTTTCGGGCTTCTGCCGGTTGAATCCCGGGGGGTCCAGGTGACCAGTGCCCCACTCTCCAGGCGGATCGCGTTCCAGTGGTTGACCGCGTTGTCGATCAGAACGGCTCGGGTAGGGTTGCGAAAGACCTTTCCCGTCCGGTTGGCAAGGGCGTGGTCGATCCGTTTGTGGTGGTCCTCGTACATACAGCCTCCTTTTGATTCACTATATGAACGCTCGTTACTATTTTGTGACATTTTTAGTGTAGGTGGGGGCACAGGTGGTGTCAAGGAGATTTGTCCACGGTGGCACAGAACGCTATATTCGGGGTATGGCACAGAACACACCGGATCCGGCGGTTCAGGAAAAGATCGAGTCCCTTCTCAAACGCGTGCGGGACCCCGAAAGCGGATTACCGATTCTCGAGTTGAATCTCGTGCGACGAGTACGAGTCAGTGACGAGCACCAACACATCTACCTCGACGTTCCCTTTGACGAACACACTCCGGGATGCCTTGCCTGTGCGGGCATCGCGATGCCTATTGTAGCAGGGATAAAACGGGAGCTTACCGCAGCGTTCGAAGAGGCGTTTCCGGGATACACGATCGAGTTTATCTGAGGGCGTCTGCCCGAGCTCCGTGACAGATAGAACCCGATCGCCACGCGCCGCCCGCACCGTCTCGAAGGAGTGCCTCACCGGCAAGAAGAGAAGTATTACGTCTCGACCGTGTCGAGGATCTCCCGGATATCCTCGTATCGTACCGGCTTGTTCAGGTATCCCCTCGGCGTAAACCCGAGACGGTCGGGGTCGATGTCTTTGCTGTCGTACCCGGAAACGAAGCAGATCGGAATCTCGAACTGCTCGTTGATCTCCCGTGCCGCATCGATCCCGTCACCCCGCCCGGCAAGGTTGATATCCATCAACACGATATCCGGACTCGATTCACCGGTGCTCCTGATCGCCTCTTCCGCCGTCGCCGCGAGGACGCACCGGTGCCCGTTGCGTTGCAGTTCCAGCTGGAGTGCCATCGCGACGATCGCTTCATCTTCAACAACCAGGATTCGCATCTCTATTCACTCTCCATGGGAAAAATGCACGTGCACGTCACACCGGGGTATGTCGAGAATGTTACACGACCTCGAAGCTGGAATTCAACGATCGTAAGTATCATCTGGAACCCGAGGGTTTGGTGACCCCTGGGCTGGAACCCGACGGGAAGCCCGACTCCGTTGTCCGAGACGGAGAGGATTACGGTGTCGTCGGAGGGCCGCTTCAGCGATACAGTTATCTCGCCGGCTTCCTCCGTTCCCCTCTCCGGAAAGGCGTGCCTCATCGCGTTCGAGAACAGTTCCGTTACGACCAGTCCCGTCGGTACGGCGAGATCGATCGGCATCTCGATCGCGTCGACTGCGAAGCGAACGTCGATCTCCTGTCCACGCGCGCCGTATGAGCTTCTCAACTGGATGATGAGGTCCTGCAGGTAGTCTCGCATCTCGATGTGGGCGAGACTCTCCGATTGATACAGCTTCTGGTGAACGAGCGCCATCGACTGAATGCGATCGTCGAGTTCGCCAAGGACCGCAGCGGTATCGGGATCGGTGAGGGCGTTCGCGCGCAGGCGCAGCATCGCACTGATCACATTCATGTTGTTCTTGGTCCGGTGGTTCAGTTCGCGGATCAACACGTTTCGCTCCGTCACCTCCGTGTTGAGGCGGTCCATCGTCGAGTAGATCTGGTAGGTCATCGCGAGGAACGAATCGATCAGGTGATCGAGCTCCCGAACCCGACTCCGCTGTGTTACGAACGGCCGTTCTCCTGATACGCCGCGGTCCAGGGCCTCGATCAGGCGAAAGACCGGTTGGGTGACTCCCCAGGAGAGACGGAAGACGACTACCAGTACGATCAGTCCCGAGAGGGTCGCGACAAGGATCGCGATTTGGAAGGTGTCGATCAGCTCGCCGAGGTACTGAGACTCCGGGATCGCAACGACGATTCCCCACTCGGGAGCGTGCATCTCTTCCACATAGTTGCGGGTCACGATGTACCGGCTGCCCTCGATGTCCACCATCGTTCTATTGGACGGTGAGGTGAAGATCGCGTTCGCGCTTTCCCGGATCTGGGGGGACGGATGCTTCGTCACGGGAATCCGGCTTTCCTCGGCGGCCCCGGATCTTTGCTGCACCAACGGCGAATCGGTCGATGTGGCGATGATCAACCCCGAAGAGTCCACGATATAGCAGACGTAGTCGTCGGCAATCCGGAGGTTCGCGAGGTAGTCACTCAGTTGTGAGAGGAACACGTCTACGGCAAACACCCCGAGAACGGTGCCGTTCCGGTCGTACACGGGACGGCTCGCGGCGATCGCCATATCGTGACCGGTGAACAGCACATACGCTTCACTCCACGTCGCCGTACCCGTACTGATCGCGCCGGTATACCAGTCCCTGGTCCGGGCGTCGAAACCGGAGATCGAGGCGATCGTTGTTTTCTTCTCCACCCCGGGGTCGGTCGGGACGCTCCTCTTATAGAACTCTCCGGCAACGAAACCCTCCGTCCCGGTGACGTACCGCGTCCCCTCTTCGAACCCGGCACCGACAAGGCCGCCGTCGTTATTTCCGAAATAGATGCTGCTGACCTGCGGGAAGATCGGAACCTGCCGCCGGAAGTGTTCCTCCATCTCCTGCTGATCCGCGAGGTCGATATGTCCCTGTCGGACGTCCCGGACGTTGAGAGTGTTGATAAGCTGGGTTGACCGGAGGAACTCCACGACATGCATCTCGATCCGCTTTGCCGCCTCCTCGGCAACCTGACCGGTGAGGTGATGCACCGACTCCCGACCGGTCCGAAACGTGAGGACGCCGAATATCGTTACCACCACCGTAAGGGGAGCAAGGGTCAGGAGAAGCAGAAGGATGCGTATCGGGATTCCGCGGCGAACCGGCACGTTTTTGTATGTTCCTTTTCCACAGTGTAATCCGCCGCCGTTGAGAGCGCAACAGGGGCGCCGGCGCACACCACAACCACTGCCGGGGGCGTCACACAGCCGCCCCCGGCGCGCGCAACGGCGGCGCAGGCCACAACCACTGCCGGGGGCGGCACACAGCCGCTCCGGGCGCGCTCAGCCGTCGGCGTACCGATGCTGCGGCGCCGCCCGCCCCGGCCGGTAGCGGCTGGGGCAGCTAGAACGAGATGATCTCGTATCCGTCGACGATATAGCGACTCATCGAGGGGTGCCCCTTCAGGTCATGGCAGAGAGGCAGGGCGACCTTCTGCGCATCCTCGAGGGCACCCATCTGTTTTGCACACGCCTGACAGACGCAGTTGATCAGCCCCGCTTCACGGACCGCCGCGAACTGCTCCGAGAGCATCCTGTACATCTGCGGGTTCTTCTCGGCGAATTCCTCGAGACCGGGTCCGCCGGAGAGCAGTTTCACCAGCTTCGTGGCACTTCCCTCCACGACGAGTGCGACGGTGTGTCCCTTTTCCTTGAGGTCGAGGGCGTTCAACAGGACGTGGATGAAGCACATCGGATCACCGTTGAAGGCAAAGAGGGCAAATTTTCGCATACATACTCCTTTGTGTGTTTCTGCAGGTATCATGCGGGGGACGGTACAGGTCCAGTGCGCGTAGACGCCGGTACCCCCACCGCGACCCCGTTTTGTCCGTGATCTTACATGTACCCCGTGAATCGCCGGCGAACCACCGCCGAATGAACGTATCGGATCATCGTGTTGTAGTCGAACACAGGCAGCCCCGTCCGGGCCTGGACCGCAGCGGCGTAGGGAGGCAGAAGACTGCACTCGAGCAGAATCGCGCCGAGGTTCGATTCGCCGGAGGTACCAGGACCGGCGGGAACGTCGGACCCGGGGGTGTCGAGTCTGGCGGGAACGTCGTAACCGGGGGCGTCGAGTCCGACGGGAATATCGCGACCGGGGACCCTGCGCCGAACTCCCGCGGCATTACCCGTTGCTCCCCCTCTCTCGTCGACGGACGCGATCAGCCCGTCGACCACCTCCAGCACTTCGGATTCGACGATCTCGTCATCGAGGATCCCCCGTTCTTCGAAGACCGCTTCCACGAAGTGGCGCGTGTTCTCGAGGCCGACGATCGCAAGTCCCTCGTCCGGCACCGACGAAACCGCATCCAGCACGGAGCGGTCCAGAGATCCCCTGTTCGCCGTGACGACTCCGATCTTCCGACCCGGCGCGATGATCCGGGATATGAAGTCGAGCTGCAGCAGACTGGAGAGAAAGACCGGAACTCCCAGTCCCCGGGCGATCCGGTCCTGGTAGATCGCGAGAAATCCGCAGTCCCCGGTGATCGCCCGGACTCCCTCGCGGACGAGGTTTCGCCCCGCCTCGATCGCGACGTCGACCATCGAGATATCGTGGTTGAAGAGGCGTTCCGGAGTGAAACCGGGAAGGCGCTCATAGCGCACCGGAAAGTCATAGCTCGTCGCGTTTGCAACGTCGCCGGGGATGAAGGGGACGTAGTTCTCGATCAGGAGAATGCCGATGGGCTCCCCGTAGCTGACCTGCTTTCCCTGTTGGTGGTATTGCATGACCCCTTCGAGTATACGATGTTATCTCTCCCGTTTCATCCCCCCGTCGTCTCCTCGAGGAGCGCGCCGGGATCCCTGATCGCCTCGGTGAGCATCTCTTCGGAGAGCATCGTAAAGTTCATGCGCATCGTCGCGATTCCCCGGCGCTCCGTATCAACCCCGGACCGGGGATTCCTCCCGCGAGAGATCGCATCCCCGGCTGACCGGTGACTTTGAGGATCTCCCGGATCGCGTTGGCTCCCATTCCTGCGGTCCGCGATGCAAATCGTGTCGCTCGTTCCATGATTCGATTCTACAGGATATCCGCGTTTATGGCGCCGGTTGCTCCGTCGTGCACACCATTCCACCGGGGTCAAGGCCCGTCTACTCCGACGGCGCCTCTCTTCAGCTTGCCGCCGACCCAACGGGAAGGCGGATCACGAAACCGGTTCGACCCTCTCCGGTGATCACCTCGAGACGCCCGTCGTGATGCTCCTCGATGATCTCCTTCGAGATCGCAAGGCCAAGGCCGGACCCGCTCCGTTTCGTCGTGAAGAAGGGCTGAAAGATCCGGTCCCGGATCTCCTCCGGGATCGGTGGTCCATCGTTGAAGATCCGGCACTCCACCGCGCCGGCTCCCGTGGCGTCCGTTATCGACACCGTCTCGATCGTGATCGTTCCCTCGACCTCGGTGCCTCCCGCTCCCTTGTGACCGCCCGCCGCCTTACCACTGTGCTCCTGTTCATCATCGCGCGCCTCCGCACCGGAACGCGCCGCGGAGATCGCGTCCACCGCGTTGAGGACGATGTTGAGGAGGACCTGACCGACCGCCCCGGGTTTGCACCGCACCGGCGGAATCTCGCCGAAGTGCTCCTCCACCCGGGCAACGCCGCGGTAGACACTGCGCGTCAGGGTAATGGTGTTGCGGACCAGGGTGTGCAGGTCGGTGTCGACGTACTCCTCGGCGTTCCAGGGGCGGGCCTGACCGGTGAGTGTATCGATGACGGTGAGAATCCGCTCAATCCCTCGTTCGAACACCTCCCGGGACCGGTGGAGTTCCCGGGAGTCGATCCGGCGAGGCTGCCCGGGGGTCGGCGGCTCGCCGGACTCCCTGCGTTCGGTGTGCTCCGGGCCGTTCGGCGCCGCACGTTGTGACGCTGTCGGTGAAACAGCCGGTGACTCTCCCATGGCGGAGACCCGGTCATGGAGATACAGATACTCACTGTTCAGCACCGTAAGAGGGTTTTTGATCTCATGAGCGACGTTCGCCGCGAGGAGTCCGAGGGTTGCGAGGCGCTCCTGCTCCAGCATCTGCAGGTGTACCGTATTCACCTCCTGGTTCAGGCGCACCAATTCGGTGGTCTCCTCGATCGTCACGATCGATCCGTGGGAAATACCGGTGCGTTCGATGACGGGGCGGATCGTCACATCAAAGGTCCGCACCCGCCCCTCCTCGTCGGTGACCGACGTTTCGTAGAAGGTATGCTGCCGAAGGTCCGCTTCGTCGAGGATCGTGTTTCCGAGCGAAGACAGTCGCCCCAGCGAGAACGTCTCCATACGCGATTTGGTCCGGCAGAACAGCTCCCGGGCGGCGCGGTTCGCGTCGAGAATCGTCCGATCGGCGTCGACGACGAGAACCGCGATCCGTACGTCCTCCAGAACGGTGCTCCGGGAGATCGGATGCTTGCCGAGGAGACGGTGATTCTGCATTCCGTAGAAGAACGCGATCCCGGAGATCGCGAAGGCGAGGGACGTGAAATCCTTGCGCAGCCACGGGACGATCCGAAAGACATAGGTCACATTGAAGGCGATCGGGAGTATCGCCCCTACCAGCACAATCGCCGACTGCCGGATGTACCATCCCGGGCGTCCGATGGAGCCCCTCAGGATGATGAGCGCTCCTCCCAGGAGGAGGGTGTAGACATACACGCCGTTGATCCAGAAGAGGGCGCCGTAGGTACCGCGCATCGTGAGAAACCCGGAGACCCGGAAAAACTCGGTTTCTCGCCAGAAAAAATGTGTCACTATCCCGGAATGCAACAACACCGCCAACACCACGGGATATACCGACAGCGTGGCGATAAACCGCACCGAAATCAGTCGATCATAGCCGGCGTAGAGGACGGCGAAGACGAACCACGTCACCACCACCGCGTGCCACGCGGTATGGGTGAGCATCGCAAACCGGAGCGTCCACTCCTCGCCGGCCGCGACCAGTTCCAGTACGTTCACCAGGAGCAGCGCCGCAACCGACACCAGGTACGCCAGGATACCCCGGGAGACTCTGATACGCCGGAATCGGACGATCCTGAGGGCCGTGATCACCACGATGACCGCCGCCACCGGTGCCAGTGCAAGAAAGACGAGGTATTCCACCGTCAGCGCACCGCCATCGACACGATCGTGAGATCGTCGGAGAAGAGGGGAACCGTCGGATATCCCTGGAGGATACGGTCCGCAGTGATCAGACGAAGGACACTGTCGCCGAAGGACGCGCTTCGGTGCGCCCCCTGGAGGATCGTCCCGATCTTGTGGCGGGACATCTGGGTTCCGGAACTGTCGGACCGGGTAAAGAGACCATCCGAGAAGAGGACGACCCGGTGGTTGGCTTCGATCGGCACCGTCTCGGTGTCGTACCACGTCTCCGGCGAGATCCCGAGGGCGGGGGAGAGCACGGAACTCACCGCGTGGTCCTCTCCGCCAACGATAAACACCGCGGGGTTTCCCGCATTGGCGATCTGCGCCTGTTGTCGCGCCAGATCGACAACCGCAACCGAACACGCCGCGATCATCCCCGAATCGGGGGGCAGGTGCTCGTGCATCCCCCGGTTGAGGCGCTCAAGGACCTTCGTCGGATCACCGAGATCACCGTTTTCGACACCGGCGTATTCCCGGAGGATCATCGTGAGCATCCCGGACAACAGAGCGGCGCGGATACCGTGTCCCGCCGCATCTCCCACCAGCAGGAGGTAGCGGTCCGGGTCAACCCGGAGGATCTCCGAAAAATCACCGGTCACATGCATCCCGTGCATCGGCCGGGAGAGAACCTCGAAGGTGCTTCGTGGATCATCGGGCAAGGTCGTGCCCATCGCCGCCCGCTGGAACGCACCGGCCATCTCCAGCTGTGCCGTCAGTTCCCGGTTCCGCTGGTCCCGGTCGCGACGTTCCTGTACGTAGGTGTAGGCGCGAGTGACCTCCTGGCGCAGTTTCACGGGCTTCCACGGTTTCTGGATGAGACCGAGCATCGAGGACGAGACTGCACGGGTGATCTGGTCCATGTCGGAGTACGCGGTGATCAGGATCGTCCCGACGTCGGGATACTCCTCGTAAAGACGTACCAGCAGGTCCGCGCCGTTCATCCCCGGCATCCGGAGGTCCGAGAGGACGAGAACCACGTCGGGGTATTCGTCGTGGAGGATCCGTAGCGCCTCCTGCCCGGACCCGACGGTATATATCCGTACCCCTCGTTGTTCCGCCCACTCCGCCAGATCACGATGGAGAACGGCGAGAACGTCTTCCTCGTCGTCAACGATGAGGATCGCCGGTTGCAGCTGCCTGTTATTCATCGCGGTACCCGCCTTACCGGAGAACGTATCACAGAGTGGACGGAAACGCCGATTTGTTGACCCCCTTCGGCAATCCTGCTACCCTTGAAGGAAATCCGTATAACGCGGACGAGGTGAAGGGAACCCGGTGAGAGTCCGGGACAGTCCCCGCTACTGTATTCGGTGAGGACGACGGCACACGCCACCACACGGGAAGGCGCCGTCCGACGATGAACCGTAAGTCAGGATACCTGCCCGTCTGCGCACACTATGTACGGCCTCGGAGGAAGGCGTGCCCGGACGAGTTACTCGCTCCATCCAGTCTCTTTTCCCGGACAGCTATACCTGCACGCAGTGTCGTTGCCCGCGGGCAACACGCCTCCCACGACCGGTCGGGAGGAGGTGACCACCCACCAGATCCAGCACCATCGGACGGAGCGGAGGAATAACGGAAACCCGTGAAAATCGGGTGCGGACGTGCCGCCGTGATCGGATTCGAGATGCCGCCGGAACGATTCCAGCCACTGTCAAGGGCCCCGGCCCGGACGGGAAGGCGCGGCGTTGAATATCCCACAGCCGGAAGACGATTCCCTCCGCGGACGACGGCCCACGAAAGTGAGGCGGTCGTGCTCTCACGCACAGGGATACCCTGTCACGATACACAGAAAGGATCATCTCATGTTTTTGGATAATGAAAGTCGAACCCACGGGTCACCGCGGCGTTCTCACCGCGAATCGGAGGCCTCATCCCGGCTCGGAACGTTTCGGGTACTCGGAGCGTTCGTTGTTCTCGCGCTCTTCGGCATCTCCGGCACCGTCGGCGCCCAGACAGCGGACGGTAACTCCGACGGCGGGGCCGCGGCGGGGTCACCCGACACGGACGAGATCCGCGTCGTCGTCACCGCCGACCGGATTCTCACAGACATCGTCTCCACCGCAGCCGACGTCTCGATCATCACCGCCGACGAGATCCGGCGCAGCGGCGCCGCGAACGTGGTGGAGCTCCTCGAGGGACACCCGGGGGTGCGTTTTACCTCGTACTCCGGCGAAGCGCAGGCGACGGTGGATATCCGCGGCTTCGGCGAGGGGGCGAGAAGCCGCGTCCTGGTGCTGGTTGACGGGCGCCGCCGGAACAACCCCGACCTCTCGGGGATCAACTGGCTCGGGATCCCGATCGACTCGATCGAACGGATCGAGATCGTCCGGAGCGGCGCGAGTGCCCTCTACGGGAACAACGCCCTCGGCGGAGTGATCAACATTATCACGAAGACCGCGGACGAGCCGTTTTCGGTGACGGTATCGGGAGTGCTCGGCTCCTTCGGAGAGACCGGCAGCCGCCTCGGCATCAGCGTCGCCGAAGAGAACGCCCGCCTCCGGGCCGCGGCCGAGGGATACACCACCGACGGCTACCGGGACCGCACCGCCTACGACGCCCGGAACATCACCCTCGATGCCGAATTCGACGTGCTGCCGTCCCTGACCCTCAACCTGGACGGACACCACGGTGATATCACCTACGAGATGCCCGGAAGCCTCACGGAGGAGCAGTTCGAGGACGACCCGACACAGGCGACAAACGACGCCGACGAGGCGCGGGAAGAGCAGATCGACCTCGGGGCGGGTATCGTCTGGAACCCTCTGCCGATCCTCTCGGTGGAGGTCCCGTTTTCCTACGCCGGGCGCCTCGTGGAAAGCGACACCGCGAGCTCTTCGAGCTATAACTCTTCGCCCTACACCGACCGCGATCTCCATACGTGGTCTACGTCGCCGGCGGTGATCGCCGACGCCGACTTAGGGAGCGTACCGGTTCGGGGCCGCCTCGGGTTCGACTGGTCCCGGGCGCGGCAGACGATTCAGGGCTACTCCTCGGCGGAGCGGAGCAGCAGAACTTACACCGCCATCCTGGGGCAGGAGACCCTCGGGACCGTTCTCTCCGGCACCGCCTACGTCACGGAACAGATCGATCTGGGCGGAACGGTGCGGTATGACCGCGCCACCTTCACCGCCGAGAAGGAGAGCAGCGATATCGACGAGGCGAAGACCCACGAGGCGGTCGTCTTTGATCTGGAGGGGGTATTCCGGCCGGTAGAGTTCGCGAAGATCTACGCCACCGGGGGAACCCTCTTCCGTTACCCCGCCCTGGACGAGCAGGCGTCGGTGCAGGGCTTCGGCGACCGTTTTGAGGACGACCTGGACCCGGAGCGGGGTGTCACCGTTGAGGTCGGCGGCGGCCTCTACCTGGGGCCACTCGTGGAGCTCGATGTTGCCGGATGGTGGCTCGCGATGGAGGACGAGATCGCCTACGTTACCGATCCCGTGACCTTCGAAGGTGCCAACGAAAATAT
>JBKHFT010000027.1:0-28306 GCA_046540055.1 Alkalispirochaeta sp. | reverse complement strand
CCCCCGCGGGTGAAGTCGAAAAAACTGATCCAGATCGTTCGGATCGAGGGATAGATGATATACACAAACAGGATGAGAAACGCCGGCGTGATAAATACGTAGGGTCTCAACAGATCACGGATATGGATCGGCAGCTGGGTAATCAGATTGTCCACCGTGAGGTACAGCGCCCAGATACCACCGACGCCGACCACCAGGGCGACTACGGCTATGAGAAGCTTGGGAGCGTCCTCATTCCGCATGAAGTTGAAACTCCACGCAAACACCACGACAAGCACCGCTGCAACGACCAGTGAGAGAATCACCTGGAGCGGTCTTTTTTCTACGATTCTTGCATCACTCATAACACCCCCGAGAGGTTTGGTTCATTTCCGAAAAAGATGGCAGGGCGACGATGCGTCGCCCTGCCTGTTGCATTCGATATCGGCTCGGGATCAGGGCCAGCTCTCGTCGATATTGTCCAGGAGCCGGTCGAGATCGGCATCTTCTTCGTTCACGTATTCGGTGATCTCCGTCCAGAACGTACCGGCACCAACGGCTCCGGGCATCAGGTCGGACGCATCGAACCGGAAGGTCGTCGCGTCCCGCAGGATCTCGGCGATACCGCGGTCGGTAGCGGTGGGGTACCAGTCGAGGGGCGTATCTTTGTGGGGAGATACAAATCCGCCCGCCTCAAGCCACTCCCTGGTGGAAAGCCCCGTTGCGAGATAGCGCATGACCGCGCGTACCTCGGGACGATCCTGCATCGCACCGAGGAGGTCGCCGGCGCCGAGAACGGGGTTCCCGAGGCTCTCGTCGATCGGCGGCAGGTAGAAGAACCCGATCGTATCGCCGACTTCCTCTCCCTCTTCCGGGAAGAATGCGGTGATAAACGACGCCTGCCGGTGCATGAGCGCTTCCGGAGGATCAACGGTCATCGGAGTCGGTGCGTCACCAAAGGGCGTCAGGACGATACCTTCACGACCACCGAGAACGTAGTCCTCGTTGAACCAGATCTCTTCGAGGTATTCCATCGCTTCCCTGAACTCGGGGCTGTTGAACTTCAGTTCACCCTCGACCCATTCGTCATAGACCTCCGGAGGATGGAGGCGAAGCATGAGGTCTTCGAGCCAGTCGGTTGCTACCCAACCGGTAGCGCCGGAACTCTCGATACCGATCGTCCAGGGGGTGTAGCCGTCGTCGACCATCTGGTCACTGAGGTCGAGCAACTCGTCCCACGTCTCGGGAATCTCGTATCCCTCTTCTTCGAACACGGGGATGTTGTACCAGACGAGACTCTTGACGCTCGCGCGGTACCAGACGCCCGCCTGGATTCCGCCGATTTCGGCGAGGTCGAGCCACGTATCGTCGTACTGTTCCTCGAGGTAATCCATACCAAGCCATTCGCCGACGTCATAAACCAGGTCACCGGCGACGAGATCCGCCGCAAGACCGGGCTGCGGGAACGCCGCGATGTCCGGCGGGCTGCCGCCTTCAGCGCGTACGGTGATCAGCGTCTCGAAGTCACCGCTTCCCTCATAGACGACGTCGATACCGGTCTCCTCTTCGAAGACCTCCATCGATCTGTTGAATCGCCGGGCGTCCTCATCCACGAAGGCTCCGAAGATATTGACCTCCGTGCCCGAGAGGTCTTCACCTTCGGTGTAGGGATTGTCGGTGTAATCTACACCGGAGTCGTCGGCTTCCCCATCGGCGTCCGCTGCTTCACCCTCATCCTGGCCGCCGCAGGCGACAAGTACAAGGGTCAGCAGGATCGCCATGAAAAGCAATGACAGCTTTCTAAACATAATTCCTCCTAATTCTGGTAGATCCTGTATTAGTTGTATCATACAACCAACCAAACAGTAGCACGAGAAATTCGTGGTGTCAAATAGTTTCTACATTCCGGAAGGGAGCACGCCATCGCGAGGGTTCCCCTCGGGGGGAAGGAGTCCGTTGCGGAACGGGACGGAATCGAAGGGTTTTTCCTTTTGACAGCACCGCAGTACCGGGTTAGATTGGTTGTAGCAACCAACTGTATGACGAACTATATCAGCGAAGTGAACATCACCAGAGTCCTCAGGTCGATCTATCTCAACCACGGGTTGAGCCGGGTCGATATCGCCAAACAGCTCGGACTGAACAAATCAACAATATCGAAGATCGTCGGATACCTTGAAGACGTGGGGATCGTGGAAACCGCGGCGGTCGGCGACGCGGGCCCCACCGGCGGGCGTCGGCCGATCCATCTGCGGATCAGACCCAACTGGGGATGCGTCATGGGAGTCGAGATTCAGACCGAGGCGTTTACCGTTGTCGGAATCAATCTCCACGGGGATATCTTCTTTTCCCACACCGAGCCGTTGACGCTTCGGCGAGACAACCTCGTGGACACCTTCGTGGATATCGTCCGTCGCTTCGCTCCCAGCCTCGAGGCGACGGGTATCCCTCTCATCGGCATCGGCGTCGCCCTGCCGGGATTCGTGGATCCCGGAAATGGCGTACTCTACGCTTCCCGACCTCTCGAGGTATACGAAGCGATCCCCTTCGTGGAGGAGTCCCGGTCGCGGCTCAAGCTTTCAATTCCGATCATCATCGACAACGACGCGAACTGCGGATGTTGGGGTGAGCTGGCGTTCAAGCACAGTGACCGCCCGCCGAACTTTCTCTTTGTTCTGGGAGAACACCGGAAGCACACGATCGAGATGGACGACTACCGGATCATGGCTCTCGGATTCGGTCTCTTTCTGAACGGCCGCGTCCACCACGGCCGCGAGTTCTCGGCCGGCGAGTTTCGGAGCATCAACTACAGCCCGGGAACGGTGAACCAGTTCGCCGTCACCGACGATGAGGCGCGTCGTTTCCTTCAGGACCCGGCGGTCGACTCCGTTATCGTCGATCAGCTTGCGCGACACATCGCATTTCTCGTGAACATCCTGAATCTCAGCAAGGTGGTAATCGGAGGTCCCCTGGAAGCGCTGGCAGACGAGTTGACCGAAGCGATTCAGAAGCACATCCGCATCAACTGGGCGTATCCCGAACCGGTACAGTGCCAGATCGCGATCTCCCGCCTGGGAGAACAGGCGGCGGCGTACGGTGCAGCCGGCATGTATCTCGAGCACCTCATCGAGGTCCCGACGATGGATACCGAGCCGGACGGCAGAGTTACCACCGGGATCGCCCTCCTCCACGCGACTGCTCCCCGCCCCGAGGAGTAACGTCGGTACCGTCGCCGCGGCCGTGCCAGGTAGACATGCTGTTCCACACCCCGAGAAGACGCATCAGCCCGTTGAACCAGCGATCGGGAAGGACCCCTCGGAAGAGAACCGCAAGGCGGACCGACCGGGGACGCATCACACGCCCCTTCCCCTTCCGCAGGCCCTGTTCCACGATAGCCTCGGCGACGACATCGTGGGAGGCAAGCTGCGGCACGAGGAGCGCTCCGAGTCCGGTGAGACGAGCGCCGCCGAACATGCCCGTCGCGACGTAGCTCGGATGGACCGACGTTACCATCACGTTGTGTTCAAGTGCCTCGCCCCGGAGCGCTTCGGAGAACCCCCAGACCGCCCACTTTGCCGCGGAGTAGACGGCGAGACGGGGAACCCCGATCACACCCGCGGCGGAGCTGATATTCACGATGTGACCGCGGCGACGCTCGTACATCCCCGGGACGACCAGTCGCGTCAGGTAGACGAGAGCGTTGACGTTGATCTCCAGAGTGCGCATCCATATCTCGGGAGGCTGATCGATGAACGCCCCGGGAGCAAAGTACCCCGCGTTGTTCACGAGGATATCGACCACCCCGTGGACGGCGACCGAACGTTCCAGGGCATCAGAGACCGCGGAGCTGTCGGTGATATCCACGGCGACGGTGCCGATCGACCCGGGATCGAATCCGTCTTTCCCGAGCAATTTCTCCGCACCATCGAGTGCATCGATATCGCGATCCCAGAGAGAGACAACGGCACCCGCGGCAAGAAGCCGCCGTGTCGTCGCAAACCCGATTCCCCGAGCCCCGCCGGTCACTACGGCGTGAGCCCCGTTCAGGGATAGTACCGGGTACCTTCGGATCATCGGCTGCTCCTTCTCATGATCTCGTCCACGATCGCCTGATGCTCGGGGATCCCGAGAACCGGCTCCTCCGGAAAAAACGTGACCGGTCGGTAATAGATCACCCGCTCCGGATCATCCGGAGGGGACACCGCAGCTACATCCCCGAACGGTTCATCGCCGGGGTCCCGACGATCCGTCTTGTCGGTACTTTCAATCTCCCCGGGGGGCACGATCAGGCCCCGCCGAATCTTCAGGTGAAGAATGCGACGGACCGACGCCTCGACACGCTCCATCGGAAGTGCTCCATCCGCGACGGCCCGGGCGATTACGTCTGCGGCGAAGCGTGCGTCGACGGGGCGCAACAGCAGATCGGCACCCGCTTCAAGAGCG
Source organism: Alkalispirochaeta sp. (assembly GCA_046540055.1). Classification (GTDB taxonomy): domain Bacteria; phylum Spirochaetota; class Spirochaetia; order DSM-27196; family Alkalispirochaetaceae; genus Alkalispirochaeta. The sequence goes on along the minus strand of JBKHFT010000027.1, from coordinate 23,884 downwards.
CGTACGGGGATTTCCTCCGCCGAGAAGTACCGCGTCAGTCCCGCCATCGTAAGGGCATCGGTGATCACGACACCGTCAAACCCGAGATCATCTCGCAGTAAATCGGTGGTAATCGCCCGGCTGAGTGTTGCGGGTTCGTCGGCACCGGTAAGTTCGGGTACGCTGATGTGTCCGGTCATCACCGCGTCGCTCCCGGCGGCGATACCCCGGGAGAACGGTACGAGCTCCACCATTCGGAGACGATCGATCCCGTGAGGGAAGACCGCCATCGCAACGTGGGAATCTTCCATCGTGTCACCGTGACCGGGGAAGTGTTTGAGCGCCGCGCTGACACCGTTGGTCTGCAGTCCCTCGACGGTGGCGGCGACGATCCGCGCAACCTCTTCAGGGTCGCTCCCGTACGCGCGACTGCCGATCACGGTGTTCTCCGGGTTGGTCGCCACGTCGGCGACGGGGGCGAGATTGACGGTTATCCCGAGACTGCGTAACTCCCTGGCGATCACACCGGCAAGCTCGTAGGCGAGGTCCGCGTCTCCCGAACGCCCCACTCGTCCGGCAGCGGGAATCGCAGTGGCCGGCATCGCCTCCGTCGGAACAAGTCTCCGTACGACCCCGCCCTCCTGATCGACCGCGACGAGCAACGGAATCCCCGCAACGCGTTGCATCTCGGCAACAAGGGTACGAACCTGTTCGGGGCTTCTGATATTCTCCGCGAACAGAAGCACCCCGCCGGGCTCCACATCTTCGATAAACGACTGTAACTCGGGTCCCATCGAGGTAACGGGTTGCCCCCGGCGATCGTATATGAACGCCGGCATCAGCAGCTGTCCGATCAGTTGCCGACGCGTCATCGACGCGATGATCGCGTCGATCGTCGCATCGACGGTGACCTCCGGTCGTTCTTCCGGTAGCCGTTCCGGGGAATCCTGTCGGCCCGAACGTTCCGTCGGAACGTCGGTCTCCTCCGTTCCGGGGGTTTCCCCCCGTTGTTCCCGGGTTCCTTCCCGGCGTTCTTCCGGAACACCGCCGTCGGCCTCGCCTCCCTCGACGCGCTCCTCCGGCGTCGGCTGCGTCCGTCGGGTTGCATCGTCGGTAGCGCAGGACCCGAGAGCGAGAAGAACAGGAACGAGAACAGCGCCGAAGAATACTAGTTTTCGAATACCCATGTATTGTTTTTCATACACCGTCAACGACATCGAAGCGAAGATCCGAATCACGATCTGCCAAATCATTTATTTATATAGAATTAGCAGCGCGTTTTGCCGAAAACGAAGTCGGCATGGATCTTTCATATATATCCCGCGATGAACCAGGTACTTATTCAGAAGCGGATACACACAATCTCGCGGGAACTCACGACTGAATTAATCCGCAAATCGATACATCTTTCAATAGCGTTGGTACCGGTAGTCGCCGGGTATATCGGAACGGGCCCCACCCTTGCGCTCCTCGCGGCGGGAACCCTTCTTTATACCTACGCGGAGGTGCAGCGCCAACATGGTGTTGTCGTGCCGATTATATCACGAGTTACCGAACTTGCTTCCCGGCAACGTGATCTCAACCGCTTCGTACTTGGTCCCGTTACACTTGGCGTTGGGGCGATGCTCGCCCTCCTCCTTTACCCTGATCCCGCGGCGAGCATCGCCATTTATGCCCTCGCCTTCGGCGACGGGCTGGCAAGTCTGTTCGGCAAGATCTTCGGTCGCACCCGTATCCCCGCCACCGGGGGCAAGACGTTCGAAGGGAGCGTTGCATGCGCCGGCGCGGTAGCGGTAGCCACCTACGCCGTCGTCCCGATCCCGGGTGTCGTCGTTGCGGTCACGATGGGTTCGACGCTCCTCGAAATGCTACCGACCGGTGACGCCGACAATCTCATCCTCCCCGTCGGAGCGGGTCTGATCGCGACGGTAATGGTCTGATCCGGTAGCCGCCGGCGCTCCATGTTCCGATTCCGGCGGGCAGGCTCGTCGGAGGACACAACCAGAAACGAGTATCCTCGCGTATTTCAGGAAACGAGAAGGTCCCGGTAGTGTTGTCCCGCGAAGAGCGCTCCACCCAGGATCACCAACGCTCCGCCCAGAATAATCCAGATCGGCTCGACAAAATAGAACAGGATCTCCCTGCCTACCACGATCGCAACGACCGCCCCCGCCGTCAGAAACATGCGGGGATTCTCGTTCGTGATCGCCCCTTGCACAAAATTGACCACACCAAGGGTGAGGATCACCACCAGCGCCGCCTCGAGGGAGGCGCGGATTCCCGCCGGGTACACGAGATGATCCGGCAGCGACGAGGTATCGATCGGGATCAACCAACTGAGGCTGAAGGCGATCACGCTTCCGGCAAAAACCGCCGTCCCGTGTCGTTGCATGCGCACGCCCCCGGAGTACAGACCCGCCGCAAAGATCGCAAAGATGCCGGCTATATGCCCGAAGATCGATACACGAGCGATCATCGGTGACAGATGCGGCCAACGACTGAAAAGCGCAACGATCTGCGCGATCTTCGTGATATCCAGGGTCATCGAGAGGAAGAAGAGGGTAACGAAAAAGACCGGAATCGAAGGGCTCCGTCGAAACATCCGCGAGTACACTCCTGCGAACAGAAACCCGAAAAACACCGTCATAACCGCGCCGGCAATCGCGAAGATCTGTGGAAGATCCAGCTCGGCAAGCTCGCGGCCGCCCGTTCCGAATACGGAGCGCACGAAAAGAACGGTAACCGATGCCGTGAGGAGGACGGCTATCACAAGAAGAGTCCGGATCGTCGTGTTTCGGCCGGTCAGGGTCATCGCCCTAGACTATAGCGGGTTTTGAAAAAAACTTCAGCCGACCGACGAAATCGACGATACAATAGGGTGAGGAAACATCCCATGGTGCATGAAAAAAAACGTTCCGTACTTATTGTCCTGGTGCTTCTCTCGGCAGTCGCCGTCGTTTCGGCGGGCGACGCCGCGCGATTCGTGAATCTCGGATTCTCTGCCGATTCCGGGGTCTTTATGTTCGCCCAGCACGGCATCAGCCGGGACGAAGGGTTTCCTTTCGCGGAGATCTACGCCGTCGACGTTCCTGACAACTCCTTTGTTTCCGGAGGCGTTGCGCGGGAAACCTACCACACCCCGCTGTCTCCCGGACAGGACGGAAGCGGAGCGCTCTACTCGCTCCTTCCGGAGATGACCGACCTTGTATCCCGACATCGGATCAATCACCTCTCCCAGGGACGCCTCGTCTACGTACTGATCAACGGTGCCGAGGTCCGCGACCGGATCGAGTTTCGCGACTTCGACACCGGCAACCGCTATGAGATCGAGATCACCCAGGAACGACGGGGTTCGGGGAACGACGTCCGCGCAGCGTTCTTTCTCGACGTCACGACCCACCTCGCCTCGGACGAGGTCCTCACCCACCGCGTCGGGCGCCCCGGGTATTTTCGTGACGACATCGATCGTTATCGCGTCAATCAGGTGATTGTGAGTCCCGATGAACGGTCCCTGGTGATCGTGATCGAACAGATTCGGGATCTCGACTCGGGGAAGCGAATCCGGTACATGGTCGAGACGGTAAAACTCCGGTAGCGGTCTCCCGGCGCTCCATCAGCACCCACAAACTTGACGTCCTCACCATTTGCCCATACACTCTCGCAGAATATTATGGCAGAACGAATTACGCCCCGCAGCGAAAACTATTCCGACTGGTACGTCGACATCGTCCTCCAGGCGCAACTCGCCGACTACAGCCCCGTGAAGGGCAGTATGGTCATCCGACCCCGAGGGTACGCCCTCTGGGAGCGGATCCAGCGCGGTCTCGATGATCTGTTCAAGGAGACGGGGCATACCAACGCGTACTTCCCCCTCCTGATCCCCGAGAGCTTTCTCCAGAAAGAGGCGGAACACGTCGAAGGATTTGCGCCGGAACTCGCCGTCGTCACCCATGGTGGTGGCGAACTGCTCGAGGAGCCCCTCGTGATTCGCCCCACGTCGGAGACGATCATCTGGAGCATGTACAAGAAGTGGATCCAGTCGTATCGTGATCTCCCGTTGCTCATCAACCAGTGGGCAAACGTGCTGCGTTGGGAGAAACGTACGCGCCTCTTTCTGCGGACCACCGAGTTCCTCTGGCAGGAGGGGCACACCGCCCACGAGACGGAGGCGGAGGCGCGGGAGGAGACGCTCCGCATGCTCGAGGTGTACCGCACCTTCGCGGAGGAGTACATGGCGGTCCCGGTCCTCACCGGCATCAAGACCGAGTCGGAGAAGTTTGCCGGTGCGGTGGAGACCTACGCGATCGAAGCGATGATGCAGGACCGCCGGGCACTCCAGGCGGGAACCTCCCACTTCCTCGGACAGAACTTCGCGAAAGCCTTCGACGTTCAGTTCCAGTCCCGGGAGAGCACCCTCGAATACGTCTGGGCCACCAGCTGGGGTGCTTCGACGCGTCTCGTCGGCGCACTGATCATGACCCACTCCGATGACAACGGTCTCATCGTTCCTCCTCGCATCGCTCCCACGGAAGTCGTGATCGTCCCGATCTTCCGGTCCAGGAACAAGGCGGAGGTGCTCCCGAAAGCGCAGGCGCTCTTCGACGAGTTGCGAAAAGAGTTCCGGGTCGAACTCGATGACGACGAAAACAACTCGCCGGGATGGAAGTTCGCCGAGTGGGAACTTCGGGGAGTACCGATCCGGATCGAGATGGGGCCCCGGGATATCGAGAACGGACAGGTTACGCTGGTCCGGCGTGACACCGGCGAGAAGGAGCCCGTTGCGACGGATCGTGCGGCGGACCGGATCCGGACGCTTCTCGACGAGATCCAGATCAATCTCTTCGAACGGGCGAAAGCGTTTCGGGAAAGTAACACCTACACCCCGGGAAACTACGACGAATTCACGGCGCTCTTCAACGACGGGCCCGGCGGCTTCGCGGTGGTTCCCTGGGACGGCGATCCCGTGACGGAAGCGCAGGTAAAAGAAGACACGAAAGCGACGATCCGGGTACTCCCCTTCGGGAACGAGGCGGAGGCAGAAGGCAAGCGGTGCATCGTCACGGGGAAGCCGGCGAAACACATCGCGGTCTTCGCGAAGAGTTACTGACCCTGTGGTATAGTTAGGGCGTGAACCTACGGCCGACGCGAACGACGATCGCCCTGCTCCTCGTATTGCTGGCAGTCCCTCCGGTATCGGCGCAGATCTTCGGCATCCGGATCAGTCAGGTCTATCTCTCGGCGATGCCGACGTGGATGTACAACGGATTCACCGAGACGGCAGACGGCGATGCGGTTCAGGGAAGCGACGTCAGCCCCCTCCGAATGAGTTTCGGCGCAGGATTCGAGCTCCGGTTCTTCGACACCGTCTCCCTCGAACCGGAGGGGTGGCTCTTCATGCAGGAGTACATCGCCCTGGACGAGCACGACAAGACGGTTCCCACCCAGATCGAGACGGGCAGCGCCGTCGGAGATATCGCCAACACGATCGGCCTCGGGATCTCCCTCCCCTTCGTCTACACCTGGGAACCGGCGTGGGCGGAGCGGTGGCAATTCGACGGCAGGGCGGGTCTCGGCCTCGTATACCGGATCCCGATAGCGGGCATCGACGGGACCGACGCCGGCCCGGTGGGGCTCTACTGGATCGCCGGACGCTTTATCTATCCCCTGTTCGGCATCGCCGCGGACTACCAGTTCACCGACCGCATCCAGGTCGGAATCGGCCTCGACTGGTTTGTACCGCTCTATAACATATGGGACAGCGACGAAGAAACGCCGTTTCTCGATGAAACGATGCTCCGGTGGGGTGCCCGCGTCCGCTGGGATGTCGGTCGCGGCGAGGGGTGACGCCCGGGGGTACCGGTGGGTGCCCCGCACTCTTTGGTCTCCCGGCCACTCCTCAACCCACCGACCACTTCTCAGTCTCCCAGCCACTCCACCTGGTACAGATCGAGGCGGCGGTCCTTGTAGTTGGTCACCGACCCCTCGGCGCGCAGCTCCGTAAGTTTGTCCAGATCCAGATCCACCAACAGGGTCATCTCCGTATTGGGAGTGCTTTCCGCCATGATCGCGTCGTGAGGAAAGGAGAAGTCCGACGGTGAGAATACCGCGGACTGACTGTACTGGATGTCGACGTTGTCCACCCGGGGAAGATTCCCGACGCTTCCGGTGATCGCCACGTAGCACTCGTTTTCGATCGCCCGGGCCTGGGAGGTCCGGCGTACCCGGAGGTATCCGTTCTTCGTGTCGGTCCAGAAGGGAACGAAGAGGATCTCCATCCCCCGCTCACCCATGATCCGCGCGAGTTCGGGAAACTCGACGTCGTAACAGATGAGGATGCCTACCTTGCCCGCGTCGGTCTCAAAGACTCGCAGACGAGAGCCCCCCTCCATACCCCAGCTCGCACGTTCCTGGGGGGTGATATGAAGCTTGAATTGCGTCTCCACTCGACCATCCCGGTGGAAGAGGTACGCGACGTTATACATCTTACCATCGTCCAAGAGAGGCATACTTCCGGCAACGATGTTGATGTTGTAGGTCACCGCCATATGAGAGATCGCGTCGCGCATCGCCGGGGTGTATCCCGAAAGTTCACGGACCGCAGCGACACTCGTCTCCTGGTCCCCCATGCCCATCAACGGCGCGTTGAAAAACTCGGGGAAGACGCAGAAGTCCGCCTGGTAGTCGGAAATCGCGTCCACAAAAAACTCGACCTGTTCGAGAAGTTCCTCGAGGGAGTGGACCCGGCGCATCCGCCACTGCACCATCCCGACTCGTACCTGACGTTTCGGACTGGAGATCGCCGGCTGCGTTTCCCGCTGGTAGAAGATGTTGATCCACTCCAGGAGCGTCGCGTTTCCCCGGGACTTCCGGTCCTCCGGATTGTAATCTTCCAGCACCCGTTTCACCTGAAAATCGTTGCTCAGCTGGAACGTCAGAATCGGATCATAGATATCCTGTCGCTTGACCCGCTCGATATACTCCTGCGGGGACAGCTCCGACGCGTAGTTCCCGTACCCGGGAATACGACCGCCGGCGATGATCGCCTTGAAGTTGTGCTCCCGGCAGAGTTCTTTCCGGGCGTCGTAGAGGCGGCGCCCAAGACGGTACCCGCGATACTCGGGGTCGACGAACACGTCGAGACCGTACATCGCATCCCCCTCGGGGTGATGGACCACCGAATCGCTGCCCTCGAGGAGTTCGTCGTAGGTGTGCGCTGCGGAAAACTTGTTGTACGAGACGCGCACCGTCAGCGCGACGGCGACGATCACACCGTTGTCCTCGATGCCGAACTGCCCCTCCGGGAAGCGGCGGATCAGACTGGCGATCACCTTCTTTGGCCACGCTCCGTCGAGATCACGGTATACGAGATCCATGAGGCGCTTGATCTGCGGATAGTCATCCATCCGCAGATTCCGCAGCTGGAGATGGTGAAGATCGGAGACGGTGTCGTCGTGTTCATTTTTCATACGGATACGGTAGACCGTAGCACGGTTCTTTAGCTATGTTAAATGCGTACCAAAAATCTCCCCGAAAAGGATCACTATGAATATACCCGAAGGGTTCATACCTCTCGTCCGTGAACGAGGGGATGGACCGGTCTCGTTTTCCACAGACACCTCGTTGTACGTCTCCGCCGCCGGTTCCGTCACCGCGTCGGTGGATGTCGACGATTTTATCGAACTTCCGAAAACGCTACTGGCGGACGTGGCCGCCTCGGAGAGCCCTGTCGATGAGCTGATAGGACGTCGCCCCGCCGGTACCGACCGGTTGCCGCCGGGTGCCGAGACCCTCGTCCACTCGGCACTGGAGGCTCCCGTCGTTGTGCACATCCGCGGAACCGCCGTCGCGGGAATGCTTGCCGGCGCGGCGGGTGAACGGTTCCTGTTGGAGCATTTTCCCGGTGAAGCGCTCTGGACACCTCTCCTCGCTCCGGACGGCACCTCTATTTCGGCGCTCCAGGCGCAGATCCAACAGTTTCGCAGTACCCACAACGGAAATCCCCCGGCGGTTCTCGCGATCATGAACCATGGGCTCCTGGTGACCGGGACCACACCGTTGGATGTGGCGAACACGATCGACCGCGTCAAATCCGCGGTAGAGGCGGCGATCCGGCGGCGCCCCGATACAGCCGAGCAGCAGAAAAACACCGACGCCCTTGAGGAGCTTCGCCACGCCGTCAGCCGCGCCCTCGCAGACACCCGGGCAGCCCACGGCGCCGCTCTGACCCGACCGATGACGTCGGCGTGTACGAGTCCCGAGATACTTCGACGAACCGCCTCGGCGCAGGCGTTCGAACCGCTCCGGACCGCGCTGATGACGGAGCATCTTGTCCATTTGGGACACTCGTTCTGCTTCGTTCCACGCCACGGTGACGTCAACTCGCCACAGGCGCTCCTGGCGGATGTCCTCCACGGGATCCACGACTTCTACAACGAGGAGCTGGCGGCTCCGCGTGTTGTCGCCATCGAGGGTGGTGCGGTAGTGATCGTCGGCGAGACGGAAGAAGAGCTCCATGATGCGTGTTTCGCCTTCGATCGCGCCCTCGAGATCGCGTGCTATGCCGAGAGCTTCGGCGGCGCGAGGGGAATTCCGCTGTCGTACATGGCGTCGTTCCGGGACTTACCCGTCCCGTCGTCGGAGACGACCTAACCGGACCTGGTTCCGCCCGCCCTCCTTCGCCGTGTACAGCGCCTGGTCGGCAGCCTTCACGACGCTGGATAGCGGCTGATCGCGCTCCGTACGGAGGGCAAACCCGATACTGACGGTGACCGGAATCGAGAGGGTACTCCCGCCGGACCGGTGCGTGACCGGCCCTCCTTCCAGGGCGGTGCGGACCGTCTCGAGGAGCTCCCGGGCACTCTCCTCGTCGTACTGCGGCAGGAACAGGATCAGCTCCTCCCCGCCGTACCGCCCCACCGTACCGTGGGGCAGTACGGTGCCTCGTATGCGCTGCGCCGCTTCCCGGAGGACCGCGTCACCGGCATCGTGTCCGTAGGTGTCGTTTACCGCCTTGAAGTGATCGAGGTCGAGGAGGGCGATCACGAAGGGCGGCCTGACATCAACGCGGCTTTGCTCGTTGAGAACACGATCACACCACCCCCGATTGTAGATCCGCAGAAGCGGGTCGTAGGAAGCGCGATTCTCGAGTCGCTGGTACCAGTGGACAAGGGTACCCAGGGCGACGAGTATCGGCAGCGCCGTCACTACCATCGTGTGCAGAAGCACGTCCGACCCGGGGGTGAGCCACCCGATCGCGAGGAGCAACACCGCCCCCGCGTGAATCCCCCCGATTCCAAAACTGTGAGCTTCGACGAAGAGAGAGAGAAAGAGCACCGCCGCCGCGACGCTGCTCAAGCCCCAGAACGCCATCGACTGCACATGGGAGATCGCCTCGAGCTGATACGCCAGGAAGCGACGTACGATCGGTAATCCAAGTCCGAGAAGGTACCAGACGATGATGATCCCCACCACAAGAAACGTATACCTCCTGGTGGCGCGGTAACTCAGATACTCGGGAACGATGACCGTCACGGTAAACACAAAGAGCAGGGAGATGTATGACAGCAGGAGTGTTGCGGAGATGAACGTCTGCTCTTCCGTTCCCAGGATCCGCGGTACGAGGAACAACAGCACAACCGCTGCGAGACTCACGACGGCAACACCGATGTTGACCGCGTAGACCTTAAAATTGTGTACCCGGGGATAGGAAGAGTGGCCGAACCAACCCGCCAGGAGCGCCGCCGCCAACCCCGCCGCGGGGAGACTCCGGTTCGCCGCACCGGGTGCGCCGTCGGCCGTAAGATTACGCCAGAGAAAAACCACACTCCCGGCGAGCACGGCCGCCAGGAGAAACTGCCCTACCCCCCAGCTGTTTCGTTCCGTCCGAAGCGTCACAGGCGACGTACTTCTTCGGCGATGATACCGATCCCCGTCGCCACATCTTCGAGGGGTTGCCCGTAATTGATACGCATACACTGCCGGGTATGATCCCATGAATCCAGGGAAGGATCACCGAAAAAGAAGTACTCTCCGGGGACGACGATTACGTTTCGCTTTTTAAGACGCTCGTAGAGCTCGTGGGATGAGATCGGCAGGTCCGGAATCCACAGCCAGAGAAAGATCGATCCCTCAACGCGGTGCACCGAGTAGGGAGTGGCGGTACCAAACGCTTCGGCGAGGCGGGCGAGGGCAGCATCGGACCGGGCGCGATAAAACGGAGCGATCTTTGTTCGCGCAAGGTCGAGGATCGAGCGGTCCCGAAAGAGGGGCTCAACGATCCGTTGTCCGACCATCGTGTTGGCGAGACTCACCACCGCGTTCGCCCGGCTTAACGCGGTGATCACCTCCGGAGACGCGACAACGATACCGGTCCGCGCTCCGGGAAGCCCGATCTTCGAGAGACTCATTCCCAGGATGATATTCTCGTTCCAGATCGGTTGCGCCGGTCCCTCGACGAGGTCTTCGAAGACGATATGAGGAAAAGGCATCCCGTAGGCGTTGTCGATGATCAGGGGAATTCCGTACCGCTTCGCGAGTTCGTCGAGGCGGAGAACCTCACCGTCGGTCAGAACATTACCGGAAGGATTGGTCGGCCGGGAGACGCAGATCGCACCGATCCGGGGCGTTCCATTGCGCCCCGCCGCCGCAAGACGCGCCTCTACCGCGTCGAAATCGACGCGATACTTGTGGGTACGATCATCGATGCGTTCCACCCGGGGTCTGCAGGCGACAAAGGTATCCTCGTCGATTCCCTGGTCGGCGTACCCGACGTACTCCGGGAGCAAGGGAAACAGTATCTGGTCCGGACCGCTGAACATGTTAAGGAGCAGAAAGAACGCGGTCTGGCTGCCGTTGGTAACACCGATATTTTCGGGTCCTACATCCCACCCGAACTCCTCGCGTAACAGCCCTGACAACGCCTCGGCAAACGCCGGTTGTCCCTGGGGTGTATCGTAGTTCCCGAGCAGCCCCTCGATGCCGCCGGGAGTCTCCAGGAGCTCTCCGATCCGGCGACGCCACACCGCCTCCACCTCAGGAATCCGGGCGGGGTTGCCCCCTCCGAGCATGTATTTTTGATCCGAACCCGCGAGGGCGCGCCCCATGTCGTCCATCAGATCCATCACACCGGTCTTGCCGGCGAATCTTCGTCCAAAGCGAGAGAGCTGCATAGTCGGTCATTATAATCGATAGAGGATCACGTTGAAACTGCCGGTCGACCCGGTGTACCGTGCGCTCGATATGGCGAACATACGAACGTACAACAAGATCGCCCCCGAAGGGCTGGCGATTCTGCAGGAACGAGGCCACCAGGTGGGCCCCGATATCGAAAACCCCGACGGCATCCTCGTCAGGAGCGCCAAGCTCCACGATGTCGAGTTCGCCCCGGGTCTCCTCGCGATCGCTCGTGCCGGCGCGGGGGTGAACAACATCCCCGTCGAAATGTGCACCGACGCGGGTATCGTTGTCTTCAACACCCCCGGATCGAACGCCAACAGCGTGAAGGAACTCGTTGTTGCAGGCCTCATGCTCTCGAGTCGTCGTATCGTGGAAGCCTACGACTGGGTTCAGACCCTCGATCCGGCGACGGTCGACGTCTCGAAGGAAGTCGAGGCGGGAAAGAGCACCTTCGCGGGGCCGGAGGTTGCCGGGAAGAAGCTCGGAGTCGTCGGTCTCGGCGCGATCGGTGTGATGGTTGCCAACATCGGGGTCGCTCTGGATATGGAAGTTGTGGGGTACGACCCCTACCTGTCGGTGGAGAACGCATGGGGCCTTTCCCGATCGGTCCGCCGTGCGACAAGCCTCGAGAGCCTGATCGGCGAGGTCGATTACCTCACGGTTCATACTCCCCTCAACGAGACAACCCGGGGAATGATCAATGAACGAACCCTCAAACGGGCAAAGCCGGGGCTTCGCATCCTGAACTTTGCACGTGGAGGCCTCGTCGACTCCGCCGCCGTTGTAGCGGCCCTCAAGGAGGGACGGATCGGTCGTTACGTCACCGACTTCCCCGACGCAGAGACGATCGGGGTTCCCAACGTGATCGCGATCCCGCACCTCGGCGCATCCACCCCCGAGGCGGAGACGAACTCCGCCGTCATGGCCGCGCGACAGCTCGCGGACTATATCGAACGGGGCATCACCAGGAACGCGGTCAATCTCCCGCTTTGTGAGATGGATTTCGACGCAAAGGGGCGCCTCCTCGTCATCAACAGGAACGTCCCCAATATGGTCGGTCAGGTCACGACGATTCTCGCTGAATCGGGGATCAATATCGCGAATATGCTCAATCGCCACCGCGACGACCGTGCATACAACATCATCGACGTGGACGCAAATCTCTCGGAGGGTACCATCGAGAGGATCCGGGGGATCGACGGCGTCGTTCGGATTCGTTACATCGACGGTGGCGCGGTATGACCACCGCGGTTCGCACCGGCGTCCAGGTGATAGCGCTTCTCGTACTCCTGGCACTGACTGGAGTCGATGCCCAGGCGAACTCCACCGGAGAGTTGGCGCCCGGTCTCTACGCCCGAATCGAGACATCCCGCTCCGCCGGCGGTTCCGACGAAATTCTGGTGCGCCTCTTCTACCGACGTACACCGATGACGGTGATCAACTTCGTCGGCCTCGCGGAGGGTACGATCGAGCACTCCCGTGACGGAAGACGTCGGTTCTACGACGACCTCACGTTCCACCGGGTGATAGACGACTTCATGATCCAGGGCGGCGACCCGGAGGGGACCGGCCGGGGTGGCCCGGGGTACCGCTTTCCCGACGAGTTCCACCCGGATCTCAGACACGACCGCCCGGGTATCCTCTCGATGGCAAACGCCGGCCCCGGTACGAACGGCAGTCAGTTCTTCATCACCCACGTGCCGACGCCGTGGCTCGACGATCGCCACACCGTATTCGGCGAAGTTGTCTCCGGACAGGCGGTGGTTGACGCGATCCGTCAGGGAGACCGGATCCGCCGGATTGAGATCGTGCGGGTCGGTGCCACGGCGCGTGCGTTCGAAACGGACCAGGCAGCGTTCGAAGCGGCCCGTCGTGGTACCGCCGCGCGGGCCGAGGAGCGTGCCGCACAGGAGCGGGAACGTACGATCGTAACGATTCGGGAACAGTTTCCCGATGCGGAGCGGGACGGTAACGGGATCTGGGTGCGTATCGACCGCGCCGGTACGGGACCGCGCCCGACCCGGGGACGGGAGGTGTCGGTCCACTACACCGGGTCGATGCTGAACGGTCAGGTCTTTGATTCGAGCCGTAATCGCGGTGCCTTCACCTTCCCCGTTGGAACCGGCCGGGTGATCCCGGGCTGGGACATCACGGTGGAACAGATGCGGGAAGGCGAAGTGCGAACCGTCGTTCTGCCGCCGGAGCTCGCCTACGGAAGCCGCGGTGCCGGAGGCGTTATCCCTCCCGACGCGTTTCTCGTCTTCGAGATCGAATTGCTCGACAGCGGGAACTGAACCGGCAGCCGGTCAGGATATCTCGGACCACGCCGACCGGAGATCTTCGAGGTATCGGGAGATCTCCCGGCTGCGGGTGCGCAGCTCGTCGAGACCGTCTCCGGCGGTGATGTGGGTACTTTGCGTCCGGGTGACATCGATCTTGACCTGCTGCAACGCCTGGATCGCCGTGGCGATCTGAAGGCGCAGAATCTCCCGCTCCGCCTCCAACTCTTCAAAGGAGCGAATCTGCCGGTCGATCTGCTCGACGGCGCGGGTGTATTCGGCGCGCAGCCGTTCGTTATGCCCTTCTCCGGCTGCAAGGAGGCGTTCCGCCGTGGACTTCCGGTCACGCCGGAGGTCATCGATCGGGATCGACTCGAAGAGCTCGGTGATCTCCCGGTAGGTTCGGTCGAGAGACTCGATCTGCCCGACGTACCGCTCCAGGGCGGCGTTGTAGTCGCTCCCCAACGCGCGCTGCGCCTCGGGCGACTTTTTGACAACATTGGTGATCTCCGCCGCCAGCGACCGCGCCGTCGCTACCGCGTCGTTGGCGCTGCCGTTCCTGCGGTCACGGAGACCCCGCCGGGACGTTCTGCTACCGACCCGTAATCCGAAACCGCTTCCGAGGACTCCGGTTCCCGATGAAGGCACCCGGAACCCCTCCGCCTCGAGGGCGCTGAGAAGCGTCGCTTCCCGACTCCGGAAGCGGGAACGGTGCGTCACCAGGCCAACAGCAATAAACGTCGACGGAATGATCGCCCAGGGAATACCACCGGTGACAAGATTGATCGTTCCCAGCAACACGATCGTCATTACGTTACTCGCCAGATGGCCAAACCACCCGCGGCGTATCTTCCACAGTTGGCGGTGCAGCTCCAGACGACGTCGGTCAAGATGCTCCGCGGCGATGATCTCCTGGTACTCCCGTTCCCGGGCACTTACCGACGCGCGATGCGACACGTATCCGATCCCCCACCCCATCGCGGGAATCAGAAACCACGGGAATCCGGCGCCGGTGATCAGCCAGATCGTCACGAGCATGCCGTTGACCCCGAGGTAGGCGGTGGTGTGTCCGGCAAGACCCGATCGCTCCCGATCGATCCGCCGGGCAAAGCCCTCGCGATACGCCGCAACCACCTCCGGGTCGGAAAGGTCTTCACGTTTGAGCAATCGCTTCAGACCACCCCCGATCGCCGCTAGGATCGACGCTGCGATATCGCTGTCCGTCCCCGCCGGTCCAGAGGGACGATACGCGCGATTGCCGCCGGACCCGGTCGTGCCGGTTCCTCCACCGTAGTGCCCTCCCGCCCGCCATCGTTCACTCTCATCGTCCCGGCGGATCATCCCTTTGCGCTGGAGGTCATCGATCACCGCAAGCTCGTCGTCGCTCTCCAGGTGCAGTTCCGATACCACCTCAACCGCCGTCGGACGGCGACCCATTCGGCGGGAGAGGGCGACCACCTCGCGGCGTATCTCGCTGTATCGACGTTCTCCAAAAAGGTCCACGCCGCTACTCTAGTGACCCCGGCAGAGGGGGTCAAGCGGCGGGTGAACTCGACGGATCATCCCGCTCCCGGTAGAATCGGTCTCAACGATGGCAAAACGGAAACGCGTGTTCCAGTGTACCGCCTGCGGGCACCAGGAACCGAAGTGGTTGGGACAGTGTCCCGCCTGTGACGAATGGAACACTCTCGTAGAACGAGAGCTGCGGGTCGGATCCGGCGGTGGCCTCGATCGGGGTGCCCCGGCATCGGCCTCGGCAGGCCCGGGAGGAACCGCGAGTACTCTCCTCTCTGCGATCTCCGCGACGCACAGCTCTCGCGTCTCCACCGGTATCGCCGAGCTGGACCGCGCTCTCGGCGGCGGACTCGTCCTCGGTACGACGATCCTTATCGGCGGTGAGCCGGGTATCGGCAAATCAACGCTGATGCTCCAGATGGCAGCCTCGGTCCGGGCCGCACGCGTACTCTACGTCAGCGGCGAGGAAAACGCTCCCCAGATCAGACGCCGGGCGGAACGCCTCGGGGTGGATTCTGCGGAGCTCTCCCTGCTGTGCACCACCGACGCCGACCTGATCCTCAATGAACTGGAGACGTTGGGGCCGCAGGTGGTCGTGATCGACAGCATCCAGACCGTTGTCTCTCCCGACGCGGGGAGCGTCCCGGGGACGGTGAACCAGATCAAACTGGTCACCCATCACCTCGCAGAATGGGCCCACCGGACCGACGCGACGGTGATTATGGTGGCTCATGTGACCAAAGAGGGACAGATCGCGGGACCGAAAGTCGTGGAGCACCTCGTCGATGCGGTGCTTCTTTTCGAACACTCCGGAAGCGACCTGCGTTTTCTCCGGGCGACGAAAAACCGCTTCGGGGCGATCGAAGAGCTGGGGATCTTCACGATGGAGTCGCAGGGCCTGGTGGAACTCCGCGATCCGGGACGGGCGTTTCTCGGCGCGGATCGCAGGGACCGCCCCGCCGGGGTCGTTGCCGCACCGTGCTACGAAGGTTCCCGAGTCCTTCTCGTGGAGATCCAGGCTCTGACGGTGCCGGCGAAAGGGTCGGTTTCGCGGTCGTTCTCGGAGCGGATCGATAATCGCCGGGTCGGGCGCGTCGCTGCGGTTCTCGAGAAGCACGTCGGCATCCGCTTCTCCGACCAGGATCTCTACATCAACGTCGCCGGGGGAATGCGTATCCAGGACGTCGCGATCGACCTGCCCCTCGCGCTTGCGCTCTACTCCGCGCGGACGGGGATCTCCCTTCCGGCGGCGACCCTCGCCACCGGAGAGCTCACCCTCGCCGGGGAGGTGCGGCCGGTATCGCACCGCCTCCACCGCGAGAAAGCCGCCCGGGAGGTGGGATTCAGCCGCCTCGTCGGCCCTCCTGCACTGGAGGAGAGCAACTCGGATCTCTGGCAACCGGTGCCATCGATCTCCGAGGCGATTACGAGGGTGTTTGGAACGCGGCCGTCCTAGACTACACGCCGCCGGTCCTGGGAAGGCGGCGCCCCCCGGTCAGCCCGGAAACAGCAGAGGAAGGGCGATAAAGGTCCCTGCCGCGCTTCCGACGGTGGAAAAAAGGAACACAAGGAGGATACGAGTCAGGCGGTTCCGGTAAAAGCCGCGGACGCTGGTAATGTCGGTGTTGAGATTCTCGAAGTCCTGAACCCGGGGCTTCCGGAGGAACGCTTCGAGCAACCCCGAAACGAACCCGACGCCGATCGTCGGGTTCATCGAGGTGATCGGCGCCGCCGCAAAGGAAGCGATCACCGTGATCGGGTGTGCCAGCGCGACGATTGCGCCCAACGCCGAGAGCGTCCCGTTCACGAGAATCCACCGGTACAACGACTGCAGGCCCCCGTCGATGCCTCCCCGGAAAAAGCCCCACAGGATCAGCCCCGCCACGATCGCGGGGATCGCGTAGGGCACCATCTTCTTCACCGGTCCCGGCGGCGGGATCCGGTCGAGATCGTTTTTATCGATCTCCGCATCACCACGTGCAAGCCGTTCCAACCACCGGACGATCCCCGGGACGTGTCCCGCACCGACAACGGCGAGTACCCGCGTACCCTTGGCGTCCCAGATACTCTTCGCGAGGTACTGGTCGCGTTCGTCGATGAGCACCTCCTTCACGGAGGGCAGATAATCGGCGAGTTCCTCCAGCATCGTCTCGAGCTCGTTCTGCTCCTTGAGACGTGCCAGATCCTCCTCGGTGATCTTCTCACGAGAGAACGCCCCGGCGATCAGGCTCGCCAGGAGCTTGTTCTTGCCCCAGAAGCCGCTCTTTGCCCACGCCCGACGGAGCGTCGCCTGCACCGAACGGTCCCCGAAGCTGAAGGGGACCGACCGTTCCCGGGCGACACGGATCGCCGCGATCATCTCCGCTCCGGGGGTGACCCCGGTCTGTTCCCCCATCCGGCGCTGAAAGGAACTCAGCACGAGATTGCTCAGGAGAAGAAACGCCTGCTTCTTCCGGATGATCTGGAATATGTCGAGCTGCGACCAATCCCGCTTTCGCGTGACCGACCGGTACCGTCCTTCGTCAATCTCGATCACCACGTGGTCGACCTCGGCGTGATCGATTGTGTTCTCGACGGCGGCAACGCTGTCCCGGGAGACGTGGGCGGTACCAAGCAGGTAGAATTCGCGCTCGTCAAGCTCGACGATCCGGATCCCGTGCGTGCGGGGGTCGAACGGTACCGGCACGTCCCCGCCGTCGGCGGTAGCCGCGGGGTCGGTTTCAGCCCTGCTGGAATCCCCGACTCCCTCAGCGTCGGCGGCGACCGTGTCCACGGCGGACCTGTCGATCTCTGTCGTCTCTTTTTCGGTATCACTCATAGTGTTTTCTTCTGTTCCTCCGGGGCGTCTTCCCGGTCGAAACCGAGGGCGCTGATAAACCGTTTTCGGAGTCCTTCGTCGCCGGGATAGAGATCCCGGGGAATCGAACCGCCCCCCATGTGGATGTGGCCGCCGCCGGATCCGATTCCTTGCAACGCTTCGTGGATCACCACATCGCAGGGGTAGTCGGAATCCTCGCTCCGGACGGAGAGACGATACTCGTCACGGTCACCGCTGACAACCACAACGAAGTGCACCTCCCGAAGATTGAGAAAGAAATCAGCGATCAGCGCCATCACTTCCGCACTGTACTCCCCCTGCAATGCGATAAAGCTGAACATCCGGGCGACGACACACACGTCGATCGCCTGCCGGAACGCCGCCAGATCACTCAGGGAGAGGGAGTTCTTCAACAGTCGCGCCGACAATTCCCAGTCTCCATAACGGAAGAGCTGGTTAAACGCATCGAGGTCCACCTCGGCGACACCACGGGTCATGAACGCTGTGTCCATCATCACACCCATCAGAAGCGCCGTCGCGACTTCCGGTTCCAGGGGCTCCCCGGCCTCGCGGTAATACTCGTACAGGATCGTTGAACAGGCACCGTAGCTCTCCCGGATATCCGCATAGGGACATTCCGGAGCCCACGGGGGCGGGTGGTGGTCGATCACACCGACGACGGTTCCGGGTATCCCCGTCATATTCGAATTTCCGGAGAACCCGTCAACGACGATCAGTTGCGGTTCGTCGGTAAGCTCCAGCTCCCGCACCGGCTTGATTTCGATCCCCAGCGCCCCGATCGCGTCCCGAAGGGAGTCGCTCTGGATCAGACCCCCGTACCCGAGGTGTACCGTCAGATCGTGGCGTTCGAGAAGGCGAGTCAGGGCAAACGCCGTTCCCACCGCGTCGTGATCGGGAAAGTCGTGGGCCTGGACAACCACGGGACGTTTGGGATCGAGGTGCTCTACGAGATAGTTGATCCCGTAGTTCTGTTTGACCGTTCGGTCAGGGTCTGTTGAGGGCATCGTACCGTGCCTCCGCGAGGCGGATTTCGGGGATTCCGCGCAGTTCCGTCTCCTTTACTTCCCGGTAGAGGGCGATCGCGCTGCTGCGTCGTCCGTCCACCTCATACTGACCCGCAAGGTAGAACCTCATCCGGACCCGGAGCGCGCGATCCGGCTCATCCTCAATCGCGTTGAGAATCCGAACGTCCAGTCCGCGCCGGGCGCCCGGTGTACGAAGGTAATAACGCGCCATCTCGTAGTACAGCGTTTCCTGCGGGAGGTCCGAGGCGGACTCTTCGAGAAACGCTTCGGCCTCGTCGGGGTTTCCGGCAAGTTTCCAGCTCAACGCCGCAAGGAGCGCGTTTCCATGGTCCCGGGGGTCGTTCGGGTGTACCTCCGACCAGGATCGGGAGAAATAGCGTGCCGCTTCTTCGTACCGTTCCTCCTGGAAGAGGAGCGATGCGTACGGTGCGTATCCGGGAAGGTAGTCGGGACGAAGTTCCAGCGCCGTTTCCAGATCTGCTGTCGCACCGGGGGTGTCACCGGCACCGATCCGGGCACGTGCGCGGTGCGCGTACGCCAGAAACACTTCCGGCTCGGCACGGATAAACGCGGAGAAATCGTCATCCGCTTCGGTCCACCGATTTTGTTCGAGCCGAAGGAGACCACGGTCATACCGGTGCCAGGGATACTCCGGATCGAGATCGATCGCAGTGGAGAGATCCTCGTCGGCGCTGTCCAGCTCGTACTGCATCGCCCGGGCGCGGCTTCGGTCGGCATAGGAGAAGCTGTAATCCGGAGCGACTTCGATCGCCTTCGTCAGAACCGATTCTGCTTCGGCGGGTTCCTCGGTACGGAGCTTCACGTTTCCGAGCCCTACAAGGGCTACCAGGTTCTCCGGATCCGACTCCAGACTTTGACTGAACTCCGCTTCTGCCCGATCGTACCGACGGTCCTGCAGGTAGATCTCTCCCAGCGCCGCCCGGGCGTTTCCATTCTCCGGATCGGCCTCAACGGCGCGCTCGAGCAGGTCGCGCTCCCCGTCTTCGTCACCGTTCGCCCCGGCGATGAGGGACGATGCGTACAAGGCGTCGGCGTTACCGGGATCGGTCGCAAGAACACCGTCGAGGATCGTTTCGGCTTGTACAGTATCTCCTGCGGCCAGGTACAGATTCGCCAGAAGGACCTGCGTCTCAGGCGCATCCGGGTCGTCCAGCTGTGCTGCTTCATAGGCGGCGATCGCCTCTTCCGGGTCGCCGAGGGTAACTGAACGACTGATCCGTTCGTACGCTTCCTCGGCAGGCTCAGGAAAGGGTGGCGATTCTTCGGGGGGCTCCGCCGGATCCGCATCCTCCGGTGGAATCGTATCCTGGAAAGATCCGCATCCCCACAGCAGCGTGATCGCTACGAGTCCGATGTATACCAATCGCATGGTGGGCAAGTATATCAGAACACACCGAGGAGGTTAAAGCGACATGCCGGGTTCAACCCGGCGGTTCATAATCTGTAGATGCTTTCGCATTACTCAGGTCCTGCACGGCAGTTCTTCCATACCGGGGAACGACTGCGCGAGGAACCGAAGGCTGATCGTACCGCGTTCTGCCCTGGAAGAACCGTTACTGCGGCGTTGGCCGAACAGCCCGACGAGAACTTCAGGTCTTCGGGAGAGACACCGGCGACTCCGGGCAGCAAGATCTATTCGTTCACGTATTTTACTGACCAGAGCGATACCCCTATGCTACGAAGCTGATCCGAGGAGGTATCAAACAGGTAATCCAGACTTCAATTCCTGGGTACGCCGGTCTATTCGCGTAAACCATTATGCCTCAGTGAGTTGGGTTTTGGTCGCCGTTTCTTAATACGGATTCGCTTTTTCGTTAGACAGCGAGAATCAAGGGCCTGCATCGCCGACCCGCTTCAGAACAACCCCGCATACTCGGTACAGAGCAATCGATACGGCGGTTCATCCTCTTCGATCGAGGGAAATCGACCGACATCATCGAGAAACCGGTTATCCGTGGCATCGTCGTTTACCGCCGAAACCTCGCCCACGACGCACGTACCGTTCTCCGCCCAGAAGGAGTGGTAAAGATACGGCGGCAGGGTGATGCTCTGTCCCGGCTTCAGCCGCACCTCCATCCCGGGAGACCCGGCGATTTCGAGTCCGTCACGATGCACGGTGAAGGGGTGTTCCGTCGTTTGTTCCGTTTCGTGATCCGCGAGAAACAGCTTCAGGACGAGTTCTCCGCCGCTGCGGTTGATGATGTCTTCGGTCTTGCTCCAGTGGAAATGCATCGGAGTGACCTGCCGGTCCCGGACCACCATGAGCTTCTCGGCGTACGGGATCGACTCCTTGTCCGCGAGCACCCCATTCCGAACGGTGAAAAGAAGCAGGCCGGTGTGTTCAAAATCGTCGAGACCGAAGTCGGTGAGATCCCACCCGAGTCCGGCACGGACGATCGCACCGATACGCTCCCGTTCGGAACGCCACTGATCAACGGTCCAGTGTGCCCATTCCGGCAGATAAAACCCCGCTTCAGCAAAGAGCGACTCGGCGTCGCGGATGTACGAATTGATAGTGCTTCGTTTCATTGCAGATCTCTCCATGGAATTCCTTCAGTATTACCGTGTTCGTCCGGGTGCGTCCGGATCGAACCGTCACCGATACTCCCGTCGCGGGCTGATGGTATCGGCCACTTCCAATGGTAGGTATGGTCGGTCTCCTGTCAAGTGGATCTGGTGAAAACAAACGCCGGACCCGTCGGGAACACCCGCGCCATGGCGGGCCCCTCTCAGTACAAGCACTCGACGGGGAAGCATATGTCCTCCGCGATTCGAGTGCGCTGACTCCGGGGCGAAAAAATGGTCGCGCCATCGGGGCGCGACCTTGCCGCGTCGTTGGGACGCGACCTCTCCGCGCCATCGGGGCGCGACCTTGCCGCGTCGTCGGGGCGCGACCTTCTCTTCGATCGGTACGCTGTGCGACTCACGTAGCGAGGCGCAGTGGTACGCTCAGTCCGCGAATGCGCTCCACATCCAGCGTGACTTCTCGTACTTCCGGAGCATCTCGACACCGAAGTCGGCGGTTCCCTCGTCGTTGTGCTCACCGGCAACTTCGATCAGGGCGCGAACGGCGGAAATCTGGTGGTCCAGGTCTTTCAGCACGAGTTTCGTCGTTTCCTCGGCGGTGTACTTTCGGGATTCCAGCTCCTCGAGGGAGGAGATCTCCAGGTACTCCTTGAAGGTTGTTACCGGACGGCGTCCGAGAGAGAGAATCCGCTCCGCCACGTCGTCGATATCCTCGGCGATTCCATCGTAGAGGTCTTCCAGCTCCTTGTGGACCGTAAAGAACCTCTTTCCTTCGATGTTCCAATGGAGGGCGTGGAGGTGTCCGTAGATAATGTGGTAGTCCGCGAGGAGGCCGTTCAGTTTGTCCGTTACCGCCTCAACCGCACTTTTTTCAAGATCGCTTTGTGTCATCATATCGATAATCTCCTTTCCGTGGTGTGATGGGTTGAACATACTATATTTCCTGGCTACCGGCAAGTTATTAAGAAACATTCTTAATAGATTGTTCGCCGGCGCGGCGGTTGCCCGCGCAATACACGCAGCCCGCCCGGTCCACGCAGTCCTCGCAAGCCACAAAGTCCACACCGCTCGCCCGGCCCACGCAGTCCACACAGCCCGGGACCCCGCGGTAGCCCCGGCGGGTGCCGCTGTGTATAATCGTTCTCTCATGTCCCACACCCCGCTTTTCCCACGTCTCACGCGCCTCGCCGTCCCGATTATGCTAACGAACCTGCTCCAGATGACTTACAACCTCGTTGACGCCTGGTTTCTGGGCAAGGTCGGTGCCGCCGCGGTTTCGGCTCCGGCGATCTCCTTCAGCTTCATCATGTTTCTCGCCGTATTCGGACTCGGCTTTTCGATGGCCGGTACGACCCTCGTTTCGCAGGCACATGGAGCGGGAGATCCGGACCGTGTCGATTTCTACGCCTCCCAGACGGTCACGATCGTCGGTGTGATCGGAGTTCTCGTCGGGATCGTCGGTTTCCTGGCGGCCCCATCGCTGCTCCGGATCCTCCAGACTCCGGAAGAGGCGTTCCGCTACGCCCGGCAGTATATGCAGATCGTCTTCGCCGGGATTCCCTTGATGTTTTTCTTCTTCGTTATGCAGGCGTTGCTCCAGGGACTCGGCGATTCGATGACTCCCCTGAAGATTCAGCTCGGGACGGTACTGCTCAACGTGGTCCTCGACGGGGTGTTTATCTTCGGGTGGGGTCCGATACCGGCGATGGAAGTTGCCGGTGCGGCATTCGCGACGGTGTTGAGTCGAAGCGTCGCGGCGATCGCGGCGATCGTCGTTCTCGTCCAGGGCCGAAAAGGAATGCAGATCAGAGCGAAGTACCTTCGACCCAACCGCGCCGCGATGCGCCAGTTCGTCGAGATCGGACTGCCCAATTCCCTCGGTCAGGGGATCTCGGCGCTGGGCTTTACCGTACTCCAGGGGGTGGTCAACAGTTTCGGGGTCGCCGTCGTCGCCGCCTTCGGGGTGGGAAACCGGATCATCGGCCTCTTCAATATGCCCGCGATCGGTCTTTCGAAAGCGACGGCTACGCTGGTAGGGCAGGAGCTCGGCGGCAACGCTCCCGAGGGAGCCCGCGCGGTTGTCCGCCTGAGCGTACTGGCGATGCTGGGCCTGATCGTCCCGGGGATGACCTTCACCTTCTTCTTCGGGCAATCACTGGTACGATTTTTTGTGGACGACCCCGCGGTGATCGCCCACGGTGCGGTTCTCTTCCGGATCGTCTCGGTGTCGGTAATCCCCTTCACCCTCTTCACCGTGATAAACGGTGCCTTCGAAGGTGGTGGCGTCACCCGCCCGGTGATGGTCCTCAACATTCTTCGCCTCTGGGGCCTTCGGGTACCGCTGGCGATCGTGCTCTCATCACGCCCCGCCCTCGGAGCAAACGGGATCTGGATCGCGATGTTCATCTCCAACGTCGTCACCGCAACGATAGGGTTTCTGTGGCTCCGTCGGGGGAGCTGGCTGCGTCGGATCGAACTGGTACCCCAGGGAAGCTGACAAGTGCTATCCCCGGCGTTCGTCTTTT
>JBKHFT010000026.1:0-28505 GCA_046540055.1 Alkalispirochaeta sp. | reverse complement strand
GGTCGGGATCGTCGGCGTGGTTTTGTATTCGGCGCTGTGAGAGAGAGAACGTCCGGTCTCGCCTAGAGGCGATCCCGTTCGATCCGGCGGATTCCGTCCCGGTCGAGGACGATCGTCCAGAAGTAGAGGGACTCGGCGGACGAGTCGGACGCTGACAACCGGAGAGCTACCTGGATACGATACGTCCGGGGGTGTTGGACCAGCTGGTCTCCGGGGTACTCGTCTGCAAGGACGTGCGCCTGCCATACCGTGTCGGGGACCGCCGGCTCCACCAAACGCTCCCGGATGCAACGAAACGCATCGAGGGTGTCCCGGCCGCCCTTGAAAACTGACCGATCTTTCCGATCGCCTCTTCGCGATGTCCGGGATCATTCAGAAGATTCAGCGTCATCGCCACTGTCGCTATTCCGTATACTCCACCCCTCTATGCATCGCTGGTACCGTACGAATCCGATCGGAGATCACCCGCAGACGAGGCCGGTCCGGGGGAGGTAGGGATACTCCACCTCCAGATCCCGGGCGAAGGATTCGGGATCCGTGAACTGCAACGCCTTGAATCCTGCAGCACGGGCACCTTCCACGTTGTGCGGCAGATCATCGATGAAGAGGATCTCCTCCGGCGAAACGCCCGTCTCCTGCGCCGCGGTCTCGAAGATCCGGCGGTCGGGCTTGTTGATCCCCAACGCCCCGGAGAGCACCACCCGCTCGAAACACGAACGGAACGGCAACGTTCGGATCGTGAGTTCGTAGGTCTCAACCGCCATATTCGAGATGATCAGCCGTCGATACCCTGCCGCCTCGAGGGCCGATACCCATCGTACCATTCCGGGACGGATCGCGCTCCACCCCAGAGCATCGAGACGGGTCAACAGGGAGATCCTACGCGCCTCGTCGCCGTTCCCACGCATTACGTCTCTACCGGCGTCGGTCATGACCCTCCGCCAGTACGCCCCCGCGTCCAGCTCCCCCGAATCGAACTCGTTCCGGTGGCGCCACAGGGCGGGTACGAAGCGAGACGGTTCCACCCCCGCGGCGGCAGCCATGTGCCGGAGATACTCATCGCTGATTCTGTGTACCAGAACGCCACCGAAATCGAAGGCGATCGTTGTAATGGTGTCCGTGGCCATATCCCCGCTTCCTGTCTTCGTCATTCTTCGATGCTCCTTCCGGGTCCGAGGCGGCTTCCCTATACCGACATCAACGCCAGGCCCAGCAGGGCGAGAACGATTCCTGCCAGTCGTATCGGTCCGATTCGCTCCCCGAAGATGATCCTCGACAGAAAAACGGTCTGAGCCGGATACGCCGAAGTGATCACCGTCACGATCGTCAGAAGGCCGTGCCGGATCGCAAGGACGAGGGCGATATTCGCCGCCATGTCCAGGAGGCCGGCGAGAAGCACGACGGGAACATCACCGTTTTCGGCAAGGCGGAACTCCCGCCGGGTGGAGATCGCGCCGAAAAACATCAACGCAATCGAACAGACCCGGGCGATCGCGAGGGGCCACATACCGCTCTCCGGGGAGGTTCGGCTGATAAAGACGAAAAAGAGTCCGAAGAGTATCCCCGAGAGAATCCCGTCCCGCCATGACTCCCGTCGGCGCCGGGGGTTTCGTGCCTCCGGGGGAAGGTGTCCGTGCCACGAAATCAAGACGATCGCCGGGAGGCTTACCGCGATGCCCAGGGCGGCGGTGAACTCGAGACGCTCTCCGAACGCCAACCCCGCCGTGAGGGGCACCACCGCCCCCAGCACCGCCGCGAGAGGAGAGACGATCGCCACGTAGCCGCGGGAGAGACCCCGGTAGAGGAACGCGAGCCCCCCGAGTCCCGCTGTCCCCGCGGCGGCGCCGAACAGGATATCCCCCGTTGACGGGGGCATTGCGGCGCGATCCACCAGGGAAAACGCCAGTACCAGCAGGAGCCCCGCGATCTGCGACCAGATCAGGACCGCAGGAATCGCGTTCTTTCGGGACGCATACCCCCCGGTGAAGTCGGCGGTTCCGAACAAGAGCGCCGCTGCTGCTGCAAGTGCGATCGCCATCATCGGAGGGTATCGACTTTCCGGGGAGGTCGGCAACGGGGTCACGATCCGTGCATTCTGACTCGTGCATTGTGCGTCTTTTTGAGAGGTCGGTCGTGCAATTTGCGAGATTCCCCCCCGTGGAGGAGAGAGGCCGCCCGGTCGGGGGTACCCGACGAACTCCCGATGTCCCGGCGTCCCGATCTCGGATCGGGACCGAAGGACGGGAGAAAGACCGGTATTCCGGGAAAAGGGTGGGCGATACAAGGGGATCGCCGGCCACAGACCGCCCACAGACCGGCTACAGAGCCACAACTCACCTACTACACGGCGCGCACAGGTTCCCCGCGAAGGCGCTTCGATTGTTGGCACAGCGATTGCTTATAATAGGTGTCCAGACTCGAATGCTGCGGGTCGGCACACAAGCGGTACTATCGGTCACCCACCCCACCGCGTGCCGGCCCGCTTTTTTTCGGGAGGAACACGGCTGATGCCTGAATTGCCTCCCCGGCGGGAGGACCACGGCTGTTGCCTGAATTGCCTCCCGGGGACTGCGTTAAAACCAACGTTGGCGTTTGAAGTACGCGATCATCACACCGGCAACCATCACCATCACACCGATCACCGTTGGATACCCGTAGCGCCAGGTGAGCTCCGGCATGTACGAGAAGTTCATTCCGTAGATTCCCACGATGAACGTAAGCGGGATAAATACCGTCGCGATGATCGTAAGCACCCGCATCACATCGTTTGTGGAGGTCCCGACGATCGATGCGTGGAGCTGAAAGAGGCCGCTGATACGCTCCATCAATGCGTCGGTGCCGTCGATGAGGGTGAGGATATGGTCGTAACTGTCGGACAGAAACGGTTGCGTGCCTTCGGAGAAGTATCCGTAATCCCCGGTGGACGCGGTCTGAAGCATCTCCCGAAGCGGTCGGAGCGCCCGCCGTACCGCGATCACCTCACCCCGCAAGGTGTGGACGATCGACAACGGAGCGTGCTGGGGTGTAGCGATGATGCGGTCTTCGGTATCCTCGATCCGCTCCTGCATCTCGTCGACGACCAGGAACGACGTGTCGATAATCGCATCGACGATCGCGTAGAAGAGATAATCCACCCCCGAACGACGAACCCGTCCACGCCCGGTCCTGATCCGCTCCCGCAGTCCTTCAAACACATCACCCGGACGTTCCTGAAAGGAGATCACTGTGGAACCGGATGAGTACAGCGAGATCTGCTCGACGTCGAGGTGCGCCTCGTCGGTTCCCTTTGCACCGGTTTCGTCCTCGTTGTGCCATGAAATCATCCTGAGCACTCCGAAAAACCACGACTTGTCGCCGTCCGCACGTGGTTCGCCCCTACCGGGTGGTTCTCCACCGACGCGCAGTTCTCCGCCGGCATTCAGCTCACCTTCGCCGGTAACTGAGCGGGTGTTCTCCCGGTTACTCTCCTGGAACTTCGGACGCTGATCGGTCTGCTGGATATCCTCGAGGAGCAACGTGTGCATCCCGAAGGCACGACCGATCTCCCGAAGGAGATCACCGTCATGAACACCGACAACGTTGATCCATCGGATACCCTCGAACGGGGCCGTGACGATCTCCGGTACCGTACCGCCCGGGGCGACGTCGACGTGAGATTCGAACACCCCGCCGGACTCCCCGGTGTAGGTGATAACGTGTATGTGCGTCGGGGTATCCGAGCGCGATGGTGAGAGAGAACCCGGAGGGGTTCCGAGGGTCTCCCGACGTACTCTTCGCCACGACGGCATCCGCATGCGGGGATGGACGATCCGTCGATAGTTCCGCCTCGTCCCGTTCATCGCTCCTCCCGTATCGTTCACAGGGCGAACACCAATGCCGTCAGATACCCGGCGTACCCGAGGCACAACAGCGTCGCTTCGATTCGATTGATCCTCCCCGGACCACCTCGGCGACCGATTCCGAAAAGTAACATCAACACCGTCAATCCTGCCATGACCGGGAGATCCCGCACGACGGAAATCCGGTCCACCCGGAAGGGGGTGATCGCACCGGCGATCCCCACCACCGCAAGGGTATTGAAAATATTCGACCCGACCACGTTTCCGAAGGCGATCTCGTCTTCGCCTTTCCGGACCGCCGCAATCGAACTGGCGAGTTCGGGAAGGGAGGTTCCTACCGCGACGATCGTGAGACCGATCACAAGATCGCTGATCCCGGCGACGCGAGCGAGCCCGACCGCCCCCCAGACGACGCCGCGACTCCCGAGAACGAGAAGCACGAGACCCAGGGCGAGGATCACCGACGCCCACCCCATCGGGCGAGTCGGTACTGAGGATTCCACTTCGTGAACCGCCTCCGTCGCCAGAGGATCCGCGAGGTCAACGTGCTGAAATCGAATCGACCAGAAGAGGAACGCGCCGAAAAGCGCGAGAAGGATCACGGCGTCTGCCCGACCGAGGACACCGTCAAACGCAAGTCCCCCCGCCACCACCGTCGCTCCCAGCAGGATCGGTAACTCGGTCCGGATCACCCGGGACTGGACCGTTACCGGCTTTACGAGGGCGGTGATCCCGAGGATCAGCGCGATGTTGGCGATGTTGGACCCCCAGGCGTTTCCGAGGGCGATTCCGGGAGCGCCGTCGATCGCCGACACCGCCGAGACGAGCATCTCCGGCGCAGAGGTGCCGAACCCGACGATGAGCATCCCCACTACAAGGGGGGACACACGATAGTGCCGTGCGAGAGCGGCGGCGCCGTCGACAAACAGGTCGGCACCTTTGATCAGAACCGCAAGGCCACCGACCAGAGCGAGGGTGAAGAGCATGCGGTAGTATACCGGAAACTCCCCGAACCGGTACTGTTATCCCGCCTGTTCTTCGATCTCCCTGTCGATCTGCGCATCGAGCTCGAACCCGGAGATCTCCTGTTCCAGCTCACCCATCGAGTCGGCGATCTTGTTGACCGACTCGTTCAGCGCGATCATCGCGTCGTTGATCTCGGACACACCGGTGGAGATCTCGGTCACCGCCTGGCCAACCTCGGTGGCGTTCTCGTTGACCCGGCTTGTCGACTGCTGGATCAGCTCTACCCCCTCTTTGATCTCCTTGCTGCCCCCCTGAACCGTTACGCTCGTCTCGTTCAGGACGGTAACCGCCTCGGTGATCTCTCCCGCGCCGGCGGCGAGTTCGTCCATCGTGTCGGCGATCTCCTGGAATGAACCGAGGGTTTCCCGGGCGTTCTCTTCCACGTCGGTGTAGACGGTTTCCGTCTCGGCGGAGGTCTCCTTCAGCTGCTGCACGAGGGTGTTGTTCTTGTTGAGGATATCCGAGATTTTCTGGGAGTTCTGGGCGCTGTCCTCGGCAAGTTTCCGAATCTCTTCGGCGACGACGGCAAACCCTTTCCCCTGGTCCCCGGCGTGGGCCGCTTCGATCGCCGCATTCATGCTCAGGAGATTCGTCTGGGCGGAGATATCGTTGATGATCGCCGTCACTTCCTTGATCGCTTCCGAGTTGCGGGCAAGCTCTTCGATCGCGAGTGCGGTCTTGCCCATCATCTCCCGCCCGCCGGATATCGTCTCGGTGAGTTGCTCCGTCGCTTTCCGGCGAAGTTTCGTCGTCTCCGCGACGTTCTGCAGAGAGGCGTTGATCTGCTCCACCGAACTCGAGGTCTGGTGGACAGCTGTTGCCTGGTTGGATGCCTGCTGATTGAGGCCGTCGATGTTGGCGCGGATCTCGTCGACGGCGGAGGATATCTCACTGATCGACTGGACCAGACTCTCCGCCAGCTTGCGGAAGGAGGTAACCGTCGCCGCGATCTCTTCGGTTGACGCTGCGGTCTGGGATGACGCCGACGCGAGCTCCCGGTTCTGCCGCCCCGTATTGCGAACAGACTCCTGGATCTGTTCGATCACCTCGTAGAGCCCGTGTTCCATCTGCCTGAGAGAGAGGAGGAGTCCCCGGGTGCCGTTCTTCCCCGCCGCGGCATCCTCCATGTCGGTCAGTTTCCCCTGTGAAATGCGGTGAGCGATGGAACGGACGATCTCCGGGTCCGCACCGAGCTGCCGCTGAACGCTGCGGATCAGGAGGAACGAGGCGCCGATTCCAACGATAAGGGCAACGACGAGGGTGATCCCCAGGAACCCGCTCAGCGCAATCCGCCGGAGATTCAGATCCTGCGCCCGCTCCGACGCCAGCACCTCCAGACGATCGATACGAGATGCGACGGCGTCGCTGAACCGGCGCTGGGCGGCGATAAACCCGCCGTCTGCAGTCGACACATCCCCGGCGGCGGTCTCGACCTCCTCCTCAAAGATGCGGTATCTCTCTTCGATCGTTCCCCGCATATCGTCGATCGTCTCCGCCTGGTCGGCGAAATCGTGTGCCTCGACGATCCTCCGAAGCTCCCCGATACGGGTATTCACCTCGTCGGAGACTGCCAGGGCTTCGTCGAAATCTCCTTCCTGGGTGATCGCCTCTTCAGCCAGCATCGTCTGCTCCATCGCCAGTCGCCGGATCGCCTGCGCCTCCCGCTGGAGCGGTATGTACCCGTTCACAAATACCTCGATCTCCCGTCCGAGATTCGCGAGCTGGAAAATCGCGATACCCGAACTCCCCGCGAGCAACGCGATCAGCACCGCGACGGTGACAATGATCCGTGTCCGTAGCTTCATCGTTTTCAGTCTCATAACACTTCTCCTTCGTGCATCTGGTTCTTCACGTAGAACGTTCCGATACATGCGCTCACGTCCTCCGATGCGAGGGGTCTCGCACAGAGATACCCCTGGTCGATGTCGCATCCGGGAGCCCGGAGCGTATCGCCCTCCTCCGGTCGCTCGATCCCTTCTCCAACGACGCGCCACCTCCGTGCCCGGGCCAAATGTATCGCCGCCTGGACAACGGTCTGTCTGCTCCGTGATTCTTCGATGCCCGAAATAAGCGACCGGTCGAGCTTGAGTTTTTCGATTGGCAATCTCTGGAGATAACCGAGGGAGGAGTCTCCGCTACCGAAGTTGTCGAGGGACGATTGTAACTCCCAGTCCCTTCAGTTTCAAGAGTCGGCCCAGTACGGTGTCGATTTGCCTCATCAGGGCGTTCTCGGTCACGACTCGAGGTTGCGAGGAGACACATTGATCGAGACGGGAATTTCACCCCAGGGACCATCCGGAAGATCCCGTCTGGAAAACACGCGACGCATCACCCACTCGGTAAGGGGGTGTATCAGACTCGTCTCCTCCGCCCGGGGCGCAAACATCCCCGGTGGATTAAACTCGCCGTTGCCGTCGCGCCACCGACCGATAGACCAGGATTAAACCGGGCCCGCGGAGGAAGAGAACCTGTTGCATCCCGGTTCAGCCGGGCAGGATCCTACCGTGGTGCGTCCGGTTCGGGTACTCTCCACATACGCGCGACCCCCAAGGCACCAACGGCGGCGACAATCGCCACGAGAACACCGGAATCGCCGACCCAGAGCGCGGCGTTCTCGCCGGCGGTATGACCGTCGAAGGAAAACTGGATAACCGTATTCCACGCACTGTGACCGGCGATCGCCGGCCATAACGACCCCGTGGCGAGGTACATCCGGGACCACAGCGAGTGCAACGCCACCGCCAGCAACGAGAACGAAAGAGCCGAGACGATCGGTACCGGGCCCCCGGCGTATTGCCCCGTCAGGATCAGCGGGACGTGCCACGCCGCCCAGACAACCCCTCCGGAGACGAGCGGACGGGGAAGATCACTCTCGTTGAGTTTCCTTGCGAGGAACCCCCGCCACCCGATCTCCTCTCCCAGAACGATTATTGAACCGAACAACGTTCCGAGGGTGGCCGCTCTCAAAACGTCCCGGGCGAGGTGTAGCAGTGGCGCCTTTACGGGAGAGGCGAACTCGGCAAGGCCCGCACCCCAGGCAACGCCGTACGCGATCGACGCGGTAACAATCGGAAAAAGAATCGCACCGAGGATCGCTAGAGCGGTACGGACACGGACACCCGCTCCTCCAAGGCCGAAGAAACGAATCGCGTCTCGGAACGTCCATCGTTCGCCGTCACCCGCGATTCGCGGCGAACGCAGCACCCTCGTGATGCCCGCAGCAAGAGCGGGGGTCCACATCAGGGCGATAATCATGACGGGGCGCTCCGAAACGGACCGTCCGTCGAGAAAGAGGGGAAGGTACAACACCGTCGAAAGGGCGAAGACGGTACCTACATATACCGCAATGTCGATAGTGGTAGAGGGGATATCTCTCTGTTTCATGGGACCGATTCTATGGCGGTGAACAAAGAGAGGGTATCCGGTAAAGTACCGATTTTGTACCGATCCGTCCCGATAGGTACGATTACGTATAGCGGTGGGTCAGTGCGATCAGTTCGGCACGGCGACTGACATCGCATTTGCGAAAGATGTTCTGGACATGGGTGTCTACCGTCCGGGGAGAGATATACAGCGCGTCGGCGATCATTCGATTACTCTCCCCGTCGACGACCCGCTTCAGGATCTCGATCTCCCGGCGTGTGAGAGCGTACTCCTGAACAAACGACTCCGGTAACTCGATGCGGGTGCCGCCTCCCCGGGCCGCGCCGGTACCGCTTCCCCGCGCTGCGCCTGACCCGCTGCGAATCCGGAACTCCGCGGTCACCGGTACGATCACCAGAACCGCCCAGAACACGTTGAACAATGACGAGGTGATCGCCGCGAGGGGCAACGCCGGTTCAATCGGAATGTACACCGGAAAAAACAGCGCCTCCATCGCGGTCCAACCGTGCCAGACCACCGCTCCACCGAGATAGATCGTGACCCATTTCCGCCAGGGGCCCCCGGGGATGCGATCGCGACGCCGGATTCCAATGGCGAGGACTGCCGCGAGGTAGATGTAGGCGCCACCGGAGACGGGGCGACTCAGTGTCCCCGGATCGAATCCGGCAATCTCCCCGAAATAGGTCGCGGCGGTCAGAAGCCCGACAAGGATCGCGGGTCCGAGCGCCCATCGGTGGAATCGCGGATTCCGGACATCCGTCAGTTTGAGTATGAATTGCGCGGCAAAGAAGAGGAGGGCCACCCCCGTTACAGCGTCGATCGCGATATAGACGGCGTTCCCGTACGGGAGCATACCGGGGCTCGTTCCCCCGGCGCTGAGAATCCGGCGGATCAGCGTATAGGTGTAGACGAGATCGAAGACCGCCTGGGTAGCCATGAAGCGTACGAACCAGGAAAGCCAGCGGTACGGCCGCTGCTGATGCGAAAGATACGCGAGTACCGTCGCCACGAAGAGGGAGACAAAACTGACCATTCGTAGCCAAATCAGAAAACCCAGCATCGTTGGACGGAGGGTATCACGAAGGGGCGGGAAGTGGAACGGAACAAGCGCCCCCGGGCGTCATAGGTATTTCTACGTATCTCACGGTATCACTATAAAATACGAATTTCGCCGGATAGGACGATGACACAAAGCGGCTTATCGTTCCTCGTAACACACGATAAGTGAGGAACTTATGGCACTTGATATCGAGACCCTGTACAGAACATACGGCCCGATGGTGATGCGACGGTGTCGCTCGATCCTGAAAGATGAAGACGCTGCGGCGGACGCGATGCAGGATACCTTTCTCAAGGTAATCAGGTATCAGGACAGGCTGAACGGACGCGCTCCGTCGAGTCTGCTCTACACGATCGCCACCAACGTTTGCCTGAACCGGCTGCGGGCGTCCCGGCGAAACCGCGTCGACGTTGTCGGGAATTCGATCGACCGAGTGTGTACCGAGGACGATCACACCGAACGTATCCTCGATCGGACCCTTGCGGAGTCGATCTTCAGTGGTGTCGGCGCCCCCTTGCGACGGACCGCCACCGACTACTACGTCCGGGGGAAGACGCTGGTGGAGACCGCATCACGCGAAGGACTGTCGGTATCGGGGGTCCGCAGGCGCCTGGCACGTTTCGGGGAGCATGCCCGGCGGGTGACCGCGGCGTAACGCCACCGTGGCCGGGGAGGTTCGGGTCCGGGAGGTTCGGGTCCGGGCGGTGCCGGCGAAGGCCCGTCCGGTCGCCGAGACCTCGCCACCCAGCAAGCGCGGCGGACACCCGGCAGGCCACGCCGACCGGTCGCTATCCCTCGACGCGTGCACCCGGGAGGGTGTCTCCATCGTATATGCCGTGGCGCACCTCGTACGACGCGTCATCACCGGGGATGCACCGAACCCGCTCTACCACCGGTATCGTCAGGTGCCGTTCCTGCCGGGTAACCACCGGAAACCGGTGTATCTCGTTCAGGTACCCCGGAGGACGTCCCTTCGTACGCTCATAGCCTTCGACGAACTCGAGGTGATTCCGGACCCGATCGATCTGCCGCTCGTTGATCGTCACCATCCCGGTTCGAACCGTTTCGGTAACGCTATCGCCGAGGGACGCGTCGATCTCGATCCCCAGGGAGTGGCGCCCCGCTGCGATTGCGGCGAGGCTGGTCGTCCCTGTCCCCGCGAACGGATCCAGCACGAGATCCTCCTGCATACTGTACATATTGATAAGGCGAAACGGGAGTTCGAAGGGAAACGCAGCGCTCCGCCTTCGTACCGAGGCGGTCGGTCCCGTCAACTGCTGTCGTGCACCGCCCAGTTCCCAGAGGTCGGAAAACCAGGTGTTCCGCTCCTCCCAGAAGAACGCGCTCCGTCGACGCCGTTCACCGTCAACAGCGGAAAAGTGGCGTTTCCTGCCGTTCCGGAAGATGAGCACGTACTCGTGTTCGAGGGTGACGTAGGCTCCCGCCGGAAGGGTTCCGGACCCCATAAACTTGTTCGGCGCGTTCGTCGGTTTTCGCCAGATCACCGGCGGTAACGACTGAAATCCAAGGGACTCGAAGGCACCGATCACCCGGGCGTGGTTGGTGTACGTGCGGAAGTTGGACCCGATGGTACGTGTCGCCTCACCGATGTTGATGCACACGAATCCGCCTGGTCGGACGACACGGGCGCACTCGGACCAGACGCGATCGAGAAGGCGGTGCATCAATTCGAACGCCGCAGCCCCGTCGCCGTCGGCGATACGGTCCGCGATCCGGTGATCTCCCGCCGAGAAGTGTCGATCCCACATCTCGATCATCGGATACGGTGGCGAGGTGACGACCAGATCGACGGAACCGTCGGAAAGACACGAAAGATCCTCGGCGGATCGGTGAAGAACGGCGTGTCGCGTTGTCATCAGGTCTCGTCGTCTCCGTCGTTCAGCTCCGCAAGCGCTTCATCGAACTCGAAATCCTGAATATGCGCGGCGATCCGTGCGATCCGGTCCGCTCCCACGCGTTCGGCGAGGTGAGGACGCAGGTCCTCGAACCGCGAGACCGCGTCGGTACTGCTCAGGGCGAGAAGCTCTCGAAGTGCGTTCAGTTCCATGTCGAGATCGAGGGGCGGTCCCGACGTCGAGTCCGTCCCATCTGTGGCGAGAGCGTTCCGAAGCGCCGAAATCAGCGGCTCGAGGATCGAGTTCAGCGCATCCGTTTCGGCAACCACCGCGTCGTCGCCGTCGCGGCTTCGGTTCTTGACGGCGAAATCGAGTCGGCCTGCGTACTCCCCGAGGCGATCGGCACCGATCAGGCCGCCCACCCCCTTGAGGGCGTGGGCGATCTCTCCAACGGTCGCGAAATCACCCTTCTCACAGGCGCGGCGCAACACCGCGGGATCGTCGCCGTGGCGACGGACGAACTGCTCCAACCCCCGTCGATAGACGCTGATCTTTCCGCGGACGATCCGGATACCGCGCTCCGGATCGAGTCCGTCGATCCTCGCGAGGGCGGTGCGGAACATCGTCCCCTCACCCCCCGTTTCCGGCGACGCCTCGGCACCCGGCGGAACGACCGTGTCCCCGGTACGCACCGGCGTGCCTCCATCGTCGGGAACGTCAATCCAGTGGGAGAGGACGGCAAAGAGTCGGTCCGGATCGACCGGCTTCGGGAGATGATCATTCATCCCCGCCGCGAGGCACCGCTCCCGCTCTTCGGTAAACGCGTTGGCGGTGAGGGCGATGATCGGGATCTCCCCCCATCCGGGAAGGGCGCGAATCCTGCGGGTCGCTTCCAGGCCGTCCATCACCGGCATCTGGACATCCATCAGGACCAGATCGAAGGCGTTCTCCGCCGCACGCTCGACGGCGATCCGCCCGTTTTCGGCGGGAATAACGTGGATCCCCGCAAGTTCGAGAATGGAGGTGGTCACCTCGGTATTCACCGGATTGTCCTCCACAAGCAGAACCGAGGGGCCTTGCCGCGTCGCCGAACCGTAACGACGGTCGTGATCCGGATACCCTCCGGCGTCAACCGCTACCTCCTCGTCGGATACCCCATCCTCCACAACGCCGTCGTCCACCGCTTCCTCGACCGCCGCCGCTCCCCCGTTTCCGTTTCCCAGGGCGCGGGCGATCGCGTCTTCTACGCCCGATGGCGTTACCGGTTTCTGCAGGACCGCTGAGATCCCCGCCTCGGTGACTTTCGCCCGGGGCAGGTCACCGGCGTAGGCGGTGATCAGAATCGACTGCGGCGGATGTTTCAGGTTGAGCTGCCGCAGATCGTGGACGGCGGCGATTCCATCCTTTCCGGGCATCCTCCAGTCGATGATCAGCACCTCGAAGGGCTCCGCCGAGGCATCGGCGGAACGAACGAGGGCGAGAGCGTCGCCGGCCCCCTCGGCTGTGTTCGTTCGGTACCCGAGGGATTGGAGGATTCCCGAAAGGATCTCCCGGGCGTCCTCATCGTTATCCACGACCAGAACGCGGAGACCGAGAACGCGCTGGACCTCGGTGTCGTCCGGTATCGCCTCGACGGGGCGAACCGGCAGCTCCACCGTAAAGGTGGTCCCTTCACCTACCCGGCTGGACACCTCGATTCGACCACCAAGGAGCTCTGCAAGGCTTTTCGAGATCGCCAGTCCCAACCCGGTACCACCGAAGCGGCGTGTCGTCGTCGCGTCGGCCTGTTCGAAGGCGGTAAACAGGCGCGAGAGCTGGTCGTCGGTCATACCGATCCCCGTGTCCTCCAGGAGAAACCGCAGCGTTCCCCGATCCCCCGAGTCCGGCAGGTACGTTCCTCGAAGCGTCACCGACCCCTCTTCGGTGAATCGCACCGCGTTGTTCAGGAGGTTGAGGACGATCTGACGCAGCTTCACCGCATCGCCCTGGAGTGCGGGTGGAAGACCGACGAGATCGACAGAAAGGGCCAACCCCTTCTGCTCCGCTTCGTCCCGCACCATCGAAAGAATCCGATCCAGCAGATGGGCGGGATCGAACACCTCATCGTGTATCATCACCGCCCTCGCCTCGATCTTCGAGAAATCCAGGACATTGTTGATCACGTCGAGGAGGTGGCGCGTCGCCACCGTCACCTTCTCCACCTGGGACGCCTGGCGGGGAGAGAGGGATTCCCGCCGGAGCAGATACGCGTACCCGAGAATCGCGTTCATCGGCGTTCGAATCTCGTGACTCATGTTCGAGAGGAAGGCACTCTTGGCGCGACTCGCCTCCTCTGCCTGGAGCTTCGCCTGTTCAAGCTCGGCGGTACGCGCCCGGACAAGCTCCTCGAGGGAGGTCTGGTACCGCTTCAACTCCCGGGTCAGGGCGATCCGCTCCGTTTCGACCAGGGCAACCCCCAACTGATCGGCGACCTGAACACCGAAGGTCGTCTCGTCCGTGTGCCACTCCCGGTCGCGGGCGACGGCCAACACTCCCCGGAGAGACCCTCCGGCAAACACCCCGCAGACGAGGCCGTACGCCGGTACGTGACGTCCCTCATCGCTCGTCGATGCTCCGGACGATCCGGCGGTTCCTCCCGTCTCGGATGCGGTCGCTGTGGCGGCATCCGATGAATCCGCCCTCGCCTCCCTGGCATCTCCCGCTGTATCCCCCGCTGCAAAGAGGTGCCGCCTGCGCCGGGAGTCGATTACCGCGAAGCGATCACCGGTAAACAGTTCATCGAGATCACCTGTTGACACAGTGGGACTCTCTGCATCCGTTTCGCCGGCGTACCGGTCGGGGCAGGACGCTGCGATTCTCACGAGTTCCTCGTCCCCGGCGGACTCCATAAGCCAGATCGACACAACCCCGGCGTCGAGGGCGTCAACGACCTCTCGTGCAACGTGCTCCGCGAACGCGTCGATCGCGCCGGCGCCGACGGCGGGATCTCCGGACATCCGGGACAGTACATCGTTAAAGGTCCAGAACCGCTGCGCCCGCAGATCCGCGGCGATCTCCCGCTCACGAACGGTTTCGATCGCCCGTCGATGCTGCACGTACGCGACGAGGATATCGACGATCGAGTCTGCTAAAGCTCGCTCCTCCGGGAGAAACGGGTCATCCCCGTCGGTTTCTTCGTTACGGCGATACACAACGGAGACGGAGACGACGGTCCCGGTATCGAGGGTTCTCTCCGCGTGGAGCACCGGTTTCGCTTCCTGCCACCCCGGGGTGGTTCGGACCACCGCACCGATCACTCCCCGTGCTTCCGTGATCTCCGGATACTGCCACCCCGACGGGATCGCCGCGACAACCTCGTCAAGGACCTCCTGCGGGGATAGAGTCGGGTCCGACGCGATCCGGGTCACCGTTTGGAGACACGCCATCTCCTTCACACGTTCCGCAAGGTTTCGTCGTTCCGATTCCAGCGCCTCCTTTGCGGCAACGCGATCCGTTACGTCCCGAACCACCGAGACACACTCACCCGTCTCGGGCATTACGTAGATCCGCGCCTCAAACCATTCCCGTTGGCCCTCTTTGTCGGGGAGGTTGTATTCGTACGTCACGAGAGACGCGGTCTCTTCGGCACGGCGACGGCTCTCACGGTGGAGCGTGTAGATGTCCGTAGGTAACACCTCCTCGAGGTACCGGCCGATCAACGTTTCCGGCGGGGAGAGAAGGCGTTCCGGTACGGTCGTGTCGATATCGAGGATTCGGTCCTCTCTGTCGAGGAGGAAGAGTATATCCGGCAGGATTTTTCCCAGTAATGAATACAACCGGTCCATACTGCGCTCGGCTACTCCTCTTCCGGTTCAGAGAGCGCGTCGAGTTCGGAGACATCAGCGAGCTCAAGAATCCTGCCGGGCCCGCCGGGTACAACCGACCGGTCCAGCCCCGTCTTTGTCATACTAAAACGGTACGCCATTTTTCCGGTTCGCGCCACCGTCTCTTCGCCGCCGGACACCCCGAGGGCAACACCGCCACCGTCTCTTCGCCGCCGGACGGATACAGTCGTCCATGGCAGTCACCGCAAGTTCCACCGGAAGATCCCGAAATACTCGAATAGCAGGATATACTGGCATGAAAAGGATGGCATGATGGAACGTAGAATCGGATTGATCGGAGTTCTGTTGCTCTCGTGGTCCGCCACGCTCATTGCTCAGGAAATACTCGTTGAATACGTCGAAGGCGTTGTAGATCTCCCTTCGGGATCGGTCCGGCAGGAGGTGTCTATCGGGGACACCGTTCCCGTCGACGCGACGGTACGGATTGGTGCGACGGGCCTGGTGGAGCTCCGCGTGGCGGACAAGACGTACCTCCTGGCGCAGCCGGGAACGTATCAGCTTGCTGCGATCGTCGAAGCGTCGAACCGGCGAGAGCGGATCGGCGCCGGAGCGTTGGCTCGAGAGCGCCTGCGGGCGTTCGTCGAGACCGACACCGCGAAGGACGCGGTGATAGCCGGGGTTCGGGCGTCGGAGGCTGTGGATCGCGATGCCGTAACCTGGGCCGGGGGACAGAGCGTTTCGGAGCTGATCGAGACGGGTATCGCCGAGGTCACGGATGGTAACACGGAAGATGGGTATTACTCGTTTTACGAAGCCTGGGAGTTTGCCGGGAACGACGAGCTTCCGCGGGCACAGTTCTACCTCGGATACACCGCATATCTCACGGGCCGTGCCGGCAAAGCACTTGGGCTTCTCCGTTCCCCTGAACCGGACCCGACGACGGAATACTACGACGATCACCTTCTGATTCTCGGACAGATCCTGATCGACGGGCTCGCCTACGAAGACGCCGCCGCGCTCCTGACGGGATATCTCGACGATGACGATCTCGGGCTATCGGAGCGGCAGTCCGCCCATCTTCTTGCGGGACTCGCCTTCGACGGTCTCGGTCATCGGGTCGAGGGGACGACACATCTGGAACGGGTCGCCGAGATCGATCCCGAAACCGAGATCGCAGCACTGGCGAGAACCCTTCTTGACGAGATCGAATAGTTCGGTCTTTTCGGCGATAATCCGGGGAGGCCCGACGTTATTCCCGGCCAGGAGATTTTCAACCGTGCTATTCCGGATCGCCGGTCCCGTGGTTTTCGGATCGGTCTTCCATCCGCTTCCATCGGTTTGCAAACGCCTGGGGAGACAAGCCGATCGCCGCAGCCGCGGCGCTTCGGCTATCGGGGTGTCGGCGACTCGCTTCCAGAAGAAGTCTATCTACGACCTCTTCCGGCGTCGGCAGCGGATCGCCGAACGTTACCGACGGGGAAGGGGTGTCGGGCCTGGTACCGACAGCATCGCCGACTCCCGCTCTGAGATTTCCCGTCTTCCGGTCTCCCGTCACACGGTCTGACATGGCACCGTCTTGCATCACACCGTCTCGCGTCCCGGTTTCGTCGGGAGCACCGGTCTCCCACCCGCTCAGCACCTCGTGCCAGTCACCGGATATCAGTCCCCGGAGTATGATCTGGTTCAGCTCCCGTACGTTCCCCGGCAGGGACAGACGCGAAAGCGCGGCGAACACATCTTCCGGTACCGGTGAATCTTCCCGACCCAGGCGCGCCGCTTCCCGGCGGATCGTGTCTTCCGCTATCAGCCGTATATCACCGGGACGGTCTCGCAACGGCGGGATGCCGACGTGGTGCGTGGCGATTCGATAGTAGAGGTCACGGCGGAACGACCCGTCCGCTACCGCCGCCGAAAGATCCCGGTTCGTTGCGCATACGATCCGCGCCCGGGAGTAGACGGGGGTGTCCATCCCCATCGGGAGGTACTCTCCACTGTCGAGGAGCCGCAGAAGACGCGCCTGCGATTCCAGGGACATCTCCCCGATCTCGTCAAAGAAGAGCGTCCCCTCCGCGGCCTGTACCACAAGACCTTCGCGATGGGAGTCGGCCCCGGTAAACGCGCCCTTTCGATGGCCGAAGAGAGTATCGTTGAACACATGATCGTCGACGCCCCCGAGGTTTACCGGTACAAACAAACCGGTTCGACCGCTCTGGGTATGGATACCGCGAGCGACCAGCTCCTTTCCGACACCGGTCTCACCGGTGACAAGGACCGGATCCGGGAGGACGGCGACCGCTTCGAGGTACAGAAAGAGGCGACGGAGATGCTCGTCCCGGGTAATGAATCGGGAAAACGCCACCGGATTACGCGGCGCCGGGTCGGTAAACACTTCGTGGAGCAGGGCGTTTTCCGCAAGAACCCGCCGATGCTCGAGGGCGTTCTTGACGGTCGATGGAAGGCGTCCCGTATCGGTCCCTTTCACCAGAAAGTCGTACGCACCTTTCCGCATGCACGACACTGCGGTTGCGACATCGGAGGCCCCGGTCACCACGATGACTATGGTCGACGGAAAGTGGCGCTGAACCTCTTCGAGCAGCGTTACACCTGATCCTTGCTGGAGCGTAAGATCCAGGAGAATAAGAGCGATCGCCTCGCGTTCCAACCATTTCCGTGCGGCGTCGATCGTCTCGGCGGTCCGTATCTCCGTAAACCCGTTCAGGGTGAGCAGATTCTGTTGTCCCGCGAGTACACCCGGTTCGTCGTCGACGAGGAGGATCGTCTCCATATTGTCTCTCATAGCAAAGTCCGTGCCTTTCAATCGGCCTTGTATCGGCCATGTATCGCGAGAAAACGGGGTACATCGCCGGCCGACATTCACGATTCGTGAACAGTATACACG
The DNA here is from genome assembly GCA_046540055.1 of Alkalispirochaeta sp. Classification (GTDB taxonomy): domain Bacteria; phylum Spirochaetota; class Spirochaetia; order DSM-27196; family Alkalispirochaetaceae; genus Alkalispirochaeta. The sequence goes on along the minus strand of JBKHFT010000026.1, from coordinate 10,617 downwards.
AAGCGTTGCGATATGGTCCGACTTCTTTGGATGAGGCGAGGCGACCAGTTGCGGCGTGGCTCGATTCCAGTCTACGTGGTATCCTGTTCGAAGGGGGGTGTGCCGTATCTCAACGACGTCCGGACGACACCATCCACGCTCATATCGGTTCGCAACCTCTGATCGATCGATGATCCCACCGAGTCGATATACGATCGCCCAGGAGGTGTATGAGACGGTCCTGACCGGTCTCGACGGGGCGGGAGTTACCGTTGCGATCATCGGGCCGTCGGGGATCGGAAAGACGTTCTTGTGGCAATCGGTCGCTTCCGTCGTGTCTCGCGACTACAACGATCCTGTGTATTACAAGGCCCCCCAAGGGCAGGCACTGCCGCTGGAACCGCTCCGGTATATCATCAACTCCTTCGTAGCGAGAACCGTCGACACAGAGTCGATCGAACGCTCCGACATTCTCGCACGGGCGGCCGACGATGCAGGTATCCCGCCTCACGTCCGGTACCATCTTTTGGGGTTCCTCGCTCGTGAGGTCCGGTCGGATTATTCGGTCGATGGTCTACCCTCTATTCCGGATCTGGTCGAACACTTCGTGCTGCTTGTCCGGTCCCTCATCGCTTCGAGACCGACAACGATCGTGGTCGACGACGTGCAGTGGATCGATCCGGTGTCCCTCGAGATCCTCAATCGTCTGACCGGAACGGCCGACCCGGTGAGCGTCGTACTGATCGGTCGCTTGGAAGCGCTGGCGCTACCGACAATAGAAACGGTTCGCCATCGGTGGACGATCGAACCCCTCACCCGGGAAGAGAGCACCCGGTTGCTCGCCGCTTCGGTACGAACAAAGAAAGGATACGCGCCACCCCGGGAGTTCACCGAGTGGGCGCTCTCGTGGGCGCAGGGAAACCCCTTCGATCTCATTGAGGCGGGTCGCTTGTTGAAACAGCACGACCGCTTCGAACAATATATCCTCAGCGAGGAGAACGGGTCCGGGGAAAGCGACGTGCCTGCAGCGGAAGCCGCGATCGCTCCGGATCAAATGAGCGCCCGGCGGATCCTGGATCTCCCGCCCATCTCGCGGCGACTCGTACAGATCGTTGCCCTCACGGCGGTGCCGATCAAGGCGTCCCGATTAGCCGCGATTCCGGGCTTGTCCGCGGAAGAGCGGAACGCCGCTCTCTCGATAGCGGTAGATCACGGTGTGCTTGTTGAGGATTCCGTCGATGGATCGATCTCGTTCACTCACGATCGTCTGGAATACGCGGCGCGACACAGTGTAGACGATCACCATGTCGTGTCGGAGGCGGCGGCGGCGATGTTGAAAGCCGCCGTAACGGCAGGAAAGCGGGACGCATCGTATACTCTCGCGCGGTACCTGACGGCTGCGATGGAATCACCGGCGCCCGATTCCGGGGTGCGACCGGGGCTCTGGAGGGAACCGGATACCCCCGAAGGGTCGACCGACAATGCTCGCACCGTCGCGCGTATGATCTCCGAATCGATTCCGGTCCCACAGCGCCTCGCCATTCTCGAAGCAAGCGCCCGACAGATGCTGGAAACGTTTGCCCCGACGGAGGCGCTCCGCTTCGTGAACACAGCGGATACGATCCTTGAGCGGTACGCGTCGGAGGCGACATCATTCTCGCCGTTGCTTCTGTACGACTACGGACACACCGCGGCGTTTCTTACCGGCGACGGCGTTCGAATGAGTCGGTACTTCACCCGCCTGCATGGACGGGTGGATCGATTGACACTGAACCGGTTGCGGGAACTCTGGGTTACCCGTTGTTCCGATCGGATGTGGATCGCCGGGGCGTGGCGAATCGGTCGCATCATCCTTGCCGACCTCGGTGCGATCCCTACCGGCAGTAACGAGATCACCCAGGCCACCGTAGACGCCCGGAAAGCCCTCACACACCGGTTTCTCCGACGCGTCGGCCGGCAGATCAGGCGATCCGCGGCGTCGGCAACCCGGAGCGCCTCAAACGGTGATTCCAACCACGGAAACAGGGAAGACCAGATCATCGGGCGCACCGCGATCCGCGTGCTCTTGCCCACGCTGTCTGTGGCTCCCGACACGGCCGCCCTCTTCGCCTGGATCATCCTCAAAGATTTTGATCGATACTCGGCCCCGCCGGTGACGCTTCTCGGCCTGGTGTACTGGTCAATGGCCCTCCGCTCGAACACGCGGCAGAGAAAGATGATTCGAACGATCCGGCGCCTCGGCGAGGCTCTTATGGCCACCCTGAAAAATAGCACCGAGACGTGGTCCGAACATACCGCGATGGCATTGGTCTACGGGGAAATCCTGTTCACCGAGTGGCAACGGGATACCGACGGCGTGGAGCAGCGGTTATTCGAGATGTATTCTCGGGGACTGGCTGCGGGAAGCCCGGACGCGGCGGCGCATTCGATTTCTCTGTACTGCCAGTGGTTGTTTCTACGCGGCTTTCCCCTCGACGATGTCTATGCCACGATGGACCACTACCGTACCGAGACCGCCGCACTCGGTCATACACGGACCGCAACGTCGATCGCGAAGTACCAACAGGCGGCGGAGGTATTACTCGGCCGTACCTCCGTTCCGGATCGGCTCACCGGCTCTTTGATACAGGACGAAGAGATCGAACGGGGACTTCGAGTGACGAAGGACACCCTCGCACTCTTCGGGTACTACATTCTGCGGGTGTTCATAGGTGTGTATCACAACGCGCCGAACGTCGCGTACCAAGCCTTTCAGCCGTTGATCGACGGCCTCGATCGGGTATCCCGTTTCTTCGACATCAACGCGGTCCATTTCTATTACGGAATAGCGACGTCACAGCTCAACCTCGTGGACGAGTTGCGGGGCCAAATCGCCGCACTGGCTCGCCGGCGGCGGGAACCGGCGGGACAACACCGATACCTCGCGCTACGTGCCGAACATGCGTACCATCGCGGGCATCGGTATCTCGCCCGGCGGCGTTTTCGTCGTGCTGCGGATCTTGCGGTCCTCCGGGGGTTTCCCAGCGAAGCGGCGATCATCGCCGAGCGGGATGGTACGATCAACGGAAACATCGAACGCCTTGCACTAGCCGCCGGACTCTACCGGCGATGGGGAGCGTCCCGCGCGGAGGAACGGGTCAGTGCCGAGATGGCACGTCTTCGTCGGCCTCCGGAGGGATACATCGCCTTTCGTTCGTCGCGATCCCCGGTGCAGGATGGTGCCGAAGTTCCGGACGCTGTTCTCAGACGGACACGATCCTATTTTCATCTCCTTCTCGCAACGATTCCCGACGCACTTCTGTTGATCAATACAGAAGGGCTTGTACTGTTGAGAAACGGCGCCGCCGAGTCGTACGTTGTACGAGGATCGAGGGACGAGGAGCATCTCGCGCCCCCATACGACCGGACGATTCTGCCTCTGATTCAACAAACGATAACCGATCGGACACACCTTCACGCAGAACGCGAGATAGCAGGACAACTCGTTGAACTGACCGTTTCACCTGCAGCGTTCCGACCGGAGGGAAACGCGGAAGGGGATCGCGACACCGGGGAGGCGGCGGTCGTGGTCCGCGATATTACGACCCTCCGGGAACGGGAACAGCAGCTGATCCTTGCCGACCGGATGACATCCCTGGGAATGCTCGCGTCAACGGTTGCCCATGAAGTATCGAATCCGAATCATATCGTTCAGCTCAATGCGCAGGTTCTGCAGTTGTACCTCGACGGAGACGCGACGCGGTCTCCCGGGAACGAGGCCGCCATCAGGGAGGCGGTGCACAACGTCCTCGAAGGTGCCCGAAGGATCGACGGAGTCGTCCGTCGCGTCGTCGACTACGGACGCGGTGGCGCCGAACAGCGGTGGGCATCCATCGATCCGATCGAGTTGTGCAATCGCGTCATATCCTTCACCCGCCTTCTCGTGACGCGGTCCAATGAGGGGATCGTCTTTACCCGTTATGAGCCACTTCCCCCGACAACCGCGGTAGCATCTCTGATCGAGCAGGCACTTATCAACCTCGTAAAAAACGCCGTCGAAGCGGTCGGAGCGAACGGGGGTGAGATCGCGTTATCGGTGGACGCACGGGATCGGTGGCTCGTCTTTTCGGTGTGTGATCAGGGACCGGGGATCGAAGCGACGATCACCGACCCGACAAAGGCGTTCGTCACATCACGGAGTGAACAGGGCGGTGGAGGACTCGGCCTGTCGATCGTACGATCGATCGCCGAAAAGCACGGTGGCCGCCTCGTTTTTGCACGGGACGGCCGTTACAATACCGTTGCCAATCTCCTGATACCCCACGATTACGGCGTGTCCGGAGAGAGCGTTGCCAGCAATCGGTCCGTAGCGGAGTAAAATGTCTCGGGGTCTTCAAGCCAGATCGAGTGCGACGCCGTTTCGCTTATGACCAGTTCCGCCCGGGGTATCCTTTCGCGAAGCAGTTCGAGATCCTCCCGACGAAAGTAATCGTGGGAACCGGATACGATCAACGTTGGCACCGATACGTTCGTGAGATCCGCAGTACGGTCCCATGAGAGCAACTCGCCGTCCAGGTCCAGGAGATTCTCTCCGATGAAATGCTCCATGAACGCCGGATTTAGCCTGGTCATCGCGTCGAGAAACGACTGCGGCCACGGTGCCCTGCACAGATAGTTCGGATACCAGTACTCCCCGAGGAGAGGAACCAGTTCTTCAGGCGGTATCGCTCCGCCCTTGTATCGTCGATGGAATACCTGCGGGAGATCCCGAACACGCTCACCGATCCCGTTTCGTATCATCCCTCCCGACGAAAACGGCGATACCAGAATCGCAGCATCGACCAGTGCATCATTGCCCCGAGTGGTAAGGTATTCGATCGCCACGGCAGAGCCGAAGGAGTGCCCGAGCAAGACGAGAGGGGCCGCTTCCATACTGCCCCTCCCGGACTGCGATTCCTTCACCCCGACTATTATGTCTTCCAGCTCCGTCGCGGCCTCTTCCATCGTGAGGGGGAAATCGTCCGGCCGTCGGGGAGCGGTGCCACGCGGCGTATAGGTGATCACGCGACCGTTTTGCGCGAGCTGCGTCGTCAGCTCGGCGTAAAACGCCGGTACCAGCCCGGGCCCTCCGGGTATCAGTAGTATCCGCGGTACGCCATTCCCGAATTCAGTGATTTCCATATTCGTAATCTACTACTATCCGTGTACCGCGGCACCAGCTGTGTGATCATCGAGACCTGCTCGCGGGCGATGTGCGTTCGGGAGTGCACATTTCAACTGCGGTCGGTGTTGATAGTATCCAAAAGACTGTTGATGGACGACGGGGTATTCCCGCGAATACCAGGAGTAACGTGTCTGGAGACGACCTGCTGAGGTAAATCGTAACAGGACAGGGACTATTTCGAAGACAATCAACATTCTTCTGAATACTCCCCGGGGCTTGACTGAAGTGCCTGGAAGGGTGTTTGCTACCGGTACCAAAACCCAGCGAAAGGACGGACGCAACCATGATGAACGGTACCAATCATCTCGCCGATGCCGGTGTGCAGCCGTCTGTCGTTGGAGTTCTTCCCGCGCATTAGCGTTTCTTCTCCAACCAGACACGACACACCCGCAGCTCCGGCCGACCTTCGTTTGGTGTGGTGTCCTTCGTGGCATCACAGTATTCTGGCGTATTACGGCACCCTATCCGGTGACCGTTCAAGAGGTTCGATTCGATGAACCAGGAATATTCGATTTTACGGGACACCTTCGGGCGCGAGGGTATCCGCCTTGCAGGATCCGTGGCGGCGACGATCGCGGCAACGGCGGCGGGATTCGCGGTCCCTCTGATCGTTCAGGCGGTCCTGGATACGGTCTTTCTCAGAGGTCCCCTTCCACCGTTCGAGTGGATCAGGTGGCTTCTGAACGTTGCCGGCGGGGTGGATGCGGTCCGCTCACGGATCTGGCTTCCCGCGGTGGCGGTGATCGCGATGAGCGGGGTCAACGGCGCGTTCTCGTACCTCGGTGGTCGCTGGAGCGCCGTCGGCGCCGAACGGGCTGCCCGGGCGCTGCGGGACCGTCTGTATCGACACATCCATGCGACGAGCATGGCATGGCACGCACATACTCCGAGTGGAGACCTCCTCCAGCGGTGCACCTCCGACGTTGATACGGTACGAAAATTCTTCGCGATCCAGCTCATGGAGGTGGGACGGGCCCTGGCGATGGTCCTCCTTGCGGTTCCCGTCATGGTTCGCCTGCACCCGGGACTTTCTCTCGTTGCCTTCGCGTTGCTCCCGGTGGCGTTTCTCTACACCCTACGATTCTTTCTGAACGTGCAGGACGCATTCACCGCGTCGGACGAGGCGGAAGGGGATCTCTCGGCGATGCTCCAGGAACACCTGAACGGGCTCGCGGTAGTGCGCGCCTTTGCCCGGGAGCCCGCGGAGGTCGCCACCTTTACCGGAAAGAACGCGACCCATCGTGACCTCACCCTTCACCTGATCATGGTCCTCGCCCGATACTGGGGCGTTTCGTCCCTGACGGTGATGGTCCAGTTGGGCGCGGTGCTTGTTGCAGGGTCGCTCCTCGCCGTCCGGGGCGAGATCACGGTGGGAACGCTTCTCGTCTTTCTCATGCTCGAGCAGATGCTGCTCTGGCCGGTCAGGCAGATGGGGATGGTCCTTGCGGATCTCGGAAAGGCAAAGGTGGCGCTCCGCCGGATCGCGGAGGTTCTCACCGCGCCGGAAGAGGATGCGGATCCCCGACTTCGCGGTCCCGGAACGGAGCGTCCGGCGATTCGGGGAGCTGTCGTCCTTCGGGACCTCCGCTTCCGGTACACCCCGGATGCGCCGCCGGTCCTCGACGGCGTCACCTTCTCGGTCGCGGTGGGAGAGACTGTCGGGATTCTCGGCGCAACGGGGGCGGGGAAATCCTCTCTCATGGGGATTCTCGCGCGGTTATGGGACCCCGACGGCGGTTCGGTCCTGGTTGACGGATACGAGATTACCTCGATCGAACGACGGTGGATGCGGTCCCACGTCGCCTATGTGATGCAGGAGCCGTTCCTGTACGCCCGTACGATCCGGGATAACATCTCCTTTGCACGAAGCTCGGCGGACGATGTGGAGGTGTTCGCGGCTGCCCGCGCGGCGGCGATCCACGATTCGATCGAGAATTTTCGGTCGGGGTACAATACCGCCGTCGGCGAACGGGGGGTCACTCTTTCAGGGGGGCAGAAACAGCGGGTCGCGATCGCACGGGCGCTCATCTCGGAGGCGCCGATCCTCATCTTCGACGACAGCCTTTCGGCGGTGGACGCCCGGACCGATGCGGAGATCCGGGCTGCCCTCCTCGACCGGACGGCAACGACGATCATCGTCTCTCACCGCGCAACGACGCTGATGCGTACCGATCGAATCATCGTTCTTCACGGCGGTCGCGTCGTTGAGAACGGTTCACCCGACGAACTTCTGGGAATTGATGGACATTTCGCGCGGATCAAGCGGTTACAGGAGGGTTCATTCGATGCGCGCCTTTAAAGAAGAACGGTTTACCCGGACGATCAACTATCGCCTGTGGCTTCCGCTGCTCCGCCGTGCCCGCCGGGAACGGAAGCTGATGGGGTACCTCGTCGTCGTGATGATAGCGGTAGGCGCGACGGATGCGGTCTTTCCACTCCTCAACGGGATCGCCGTTGACCGGTACATCACGTCCGGCAACTTCGACGGTATCGGATGGTTTGCGGTCGGCTACGGCGCGATCGCCGTCGTCCAGTCGATCCTCGTCTGGGTCCTCATCGCGATCGCGGGACGGATCGAGACGGGATTGATGTACCGTTTCCGGCAGGACGCGTTTGAACACGTCCAGCACCTGTCGATGTCGTACTTCGACCGTACTCCCACCGGATGGATCATGTCCCGTCTCACCTCGGACGTACAGCGCCTCGGCGAAACGGTGACGTGGGGCCTCGTGGATATCTTCTGGGGACTCGCGATGATGACCGGTATCGCCGGGGCGATGCTGCTCCTCAACCCGCGCCTCGCGCTCCTTGTGCTGACGGTGATCCCGCCCCTCGCGCTGGTGTCGTGGTTCTTCCAGCGGCGCATCCTGACGGCACACCGGGACGTCCGCCGCCTCAACAGCGAGATCAGTGCTTCCTACGCCGAAGGGATCGCCGGGGTCGCCACCAGCAAGACCCTTGTCCGGGAAGAGGAAAACGCCCGGGAGTTCAGTGAACTTACCGGACGTATGCGTGCCGCATCGATCCGCGCGGCGGTGATATCCGCCCTCTACCTCCCGGTCGTCCTGTTACTCGGAAGCGTGGGGACCAGTATCGCCCTGGTAGCAGGGGGAGTTCAGCTCGAAAGTGCCGGTGGCGTGCACCTCGCACAAGCCGGGACGGTCACCCTCGGTACGATTGTCGCCTTCATCAGCTACTCCGTCCAGTTCTTCGAACCGGTACGGGAGGTTGCCCGGGTGCTTGCGGAACTCCAGTCGGCCCAGAGTGCGGCGGAGCGGATATCGTCGCTGCTGAACACTCCTCCACAGATCGTCGACTCCCCGGAGGTGGCGGCTGCGTACGGAACGATTCTTGCGCCGCGACGCGACGCGTGGCCGGCGTGCCGGGGGGACGTCACGTTCCGGAACGTTTCCTTTCGCTATGGTGAGGACACTCCGGTGCTGGACCACTTCGATCTCGAGGTTCCCGCGGGACAGTCCGTTGCTCTCGTCGGCGAAACGGGAGCGGGGAAAAGCACGATCGTGAATCTCGTATCCCGCTTCTACGAAGCGACATCAGGGGTTGTCGCGGTGGACGGAGTCGACCTGCGGGAGCGCAGTCAGAGCTGGATTCATGCCCACCTCGGGTACGTACTCCAGACACCGCAGCTCTTCCGCGGCACCATTCGGGACAACATCCGATACGCGCGACCCGAAGCCGACGACGATGCGGTAATTGAAGCGGCGCGATCCGTTGCGGCCCATGAGGTGATCCTCGCCCTGGAGAACGGATACGATCACGAGCTCGGCGAAGGGGGAAGCGGGCTCTCCACCGGGCAGAAGCAACTGATATCGTTTGCCCGTGCCCTCCTCGCGGACCCGCGTATTCTGATTCTGGACGAAGCGACGAGCAGCGTCGACACCGAGACGGAGATGCGGATCCAGAAAGCGACGCGGAGCCTGGTGACGGGACGCACAAGCTTCGTCATCGCCCATCGCCTTTCAACAATCCGCGACGTGGACCGTATTATCGTTCTCGAACACGGACGGATCATCGAGGATGGCGCTCCGACGCGTCTTCTCGAGCGGGACGGGGCGTTCGCGCGTCTCGTGGAGCAGTCGATCGCGTGAATCCCTCCTCGGGTCATTTCGGTCGTCCAGCCCGGCTGCAAGTCCGACGTCGGTAACACAATTATTTATTTTATTGACAAGAATGCTATAATTCAGTGAAATAGTAGATGCTACATTGGAGCCGATATGTATGATACCTCAATATGGAAAACGATAACCGGGCACGTTGCGGAGGCGATGCGTCTCAGCGTCGGTGAACTCGAAGCGTTGCGCCAACGGTCGACGGCGAAGCTCATCGTCGCGATACCGTATATCGCCGGGTGCCATGATCCCGACCGCGTTGCATCGCAGCACCTTGCAACGTACCTCCTTGCTGAACGCGCCACGGCGATTTTCGATCACCGCCGAGAAGACGACGGCGATCTCTTCGCCCGCCTCGAACGGATCTCCCACTTCCCCGGCGGATCGCCGAAACTGATCCGACGGGGGATGAATCTTCTCGCCCTGATCATGCTCAACGGATATATCACCAGTACCGAGACCGATCGACGTAAATCGGTGTATAATCCGGTACTATCCGGCGAGTGGAAACCCGATGCGCTTCAGGCGCGCCTTGTAAAGGAGATTCGCGGAGTCGACTCCCCGGAGATGGACGAAGTCATCGACGTGGAGCAGGCGTTACGTGGAGCGTGGAATACGTAGAGCGATAGACCGGTTTTTCTCCTTATCACTGTCTCAAAAGATCAATTACGCCTTCGCGTTTTTCTTCTTCGTCGCGGCGACACAGCAGTTGATGGACCACCGCGGCTTCGACAACATCTTCGAACTATCCGGTTTTGTCTCGATGTTCGTGTTCATCGGACTCGCCCAGTTCGACAACCGCGCGATCCGTTTCTTCCTGTTTGCGATGCTTGTGGGCCTTTCGTTCATTTTGATCATTCCGAACGACGACCCGTCGGATCTTTCGGCGTTTATCCTTCTGTCCATCGGCCTTGCCGCGGCATACAAGATGACACTCTTCGGGAGAGGCACGTTACGGGTGTTGTTCTCGATCGTGCTGATAACGATCGTCGCGGTTTTCGTTGGAGGAACACTCCACGGGTTCACCTTCTGGCAGCGGATCAACCTGATCAACTTCGTCGTCGTCTATCTCGGACTTCTTTTCTTCCTCTTTGAAGAGGAGACGCTGTCCTTACGGCGGCAACGGGACATACTGACAAAGCAAGCGTCGGAGCTACGCCCCTTCGCCGAGCTCGGAAGCAATACCGCGGGACTGGTGCATGACTTCAAGGGTGATATCGCCGGTGTATACGCCCTCAGCTCGATCGCCGGAATGTCCGGAGAGACCGACATCGCGGAGAAACTCCACTACTACGGAGAACGCCT
>JBKHFT010000025.1:0-28570 GCA_046540055.1 Alkalispirochaeta sp. | reverse complement strand
TTCGATGTGGGTCCACAGCTCCTTGAGCTTCCGGTTGGTGTTGTTCGCGATCACCGCGTTCGCGGCCTGAAGGATCTGTCCGGTGGAACGGTAGTTCCGCTCCAGCTTGATCACCCGGAACGCCGGGAAATCGCGCTCGAAGCTCTCGAGGTTGCTGTAGTCGGCGCCGCGCCAGCCGTAGATCGACTGGTCGTCGTCGCCGACGACGCAGACGTTTCGCCACTCGTGGCCGAGCTGGTAGAGGATGTTGTACTGGGTGGTACTGGTGTCCTGGAATTCGTCGACCATGATGTACCGGTAGCGGTCGGCGTAGTGGCCGCGTATCCGGGGATGCTCACGGAAGAGTTCGAGGGGGCGTACGATCAGATCATCGAAGTCGACGGCGTTGAAGGTGACCAGATGTTCCTGATAGCTCCGGTAGAGCTCCTGGAAGGTGGAGATTCCCCTGCCGCCGTTACTGCCGCCGAGGTCCCCGGCCATCTCGTACCACCGTTCATCGTTCCAGGTGATCCGTTCCGTTTTGATCCCCGAGAAGAGCTGCAGGATGGTGTAGATCTCGGGGTCCTCCGGATTGACCCGGAGTTCACGGGCGGCCTCTTTCAGGAGGGCGATCTGGTCTCCTGTGTCGTAGACGGTGAAGTTGGGGCGGTATCCGAGATTGCGGCCGTATCGTCGGAGCACCGCGAGGCCGAAGGCGTGAAAGGTGCTGATCGTGAGCGCTTTCGCCGCGTTCCGGGCGGCGCCGGCGTTGTCGGAAACCTCGAGAAGGAGCTCCTTGACCCGTTCCTGCATCTCTCCGGCGGCTTTGTTGGTGAAGGTCATCGCCAGAATCGATTCGGGGGGTATGCCCCGGGAGATCATGTAGGCGATGCGGGTGGTGATGACGCCGGTCTTGCCGCTTCCGGCGCCGGCGATGATCAGCAGAGGGCCGTCGATGGTGGTGACCGCCTCTCGTTGTTGGGTGTTCAGACGTTGCAGCAGGTGGTCCATCGGGGGGCGAGTGTAGCCGAGGGCGCCGGGTGTGTCGAGGCGGGATCCGGCGTCGGGAGGGGCTGTCGCGTCCATACGGTCGGGTTCGGTGCCCCGGGCCGGGACGGTCAGGTGCGGCGGAGGAGGGCGCAGTAGAGGGGGCCCGCCCCGGCGGTGCGGTCCGGCAGGATGTGGAGTCCGTAGGTGGTCCGGTCGGCGGCGGCAAGGATCACGGCGGACTGTTCCGTACCCCCGAGGGGGAGCGGCGCACCGGGGGGACGGCCGGGGCCGGGGGGCGAGGCGCCGGGGGGATGGCCGGGGCCGGGGGTCGAGGGGCCGGAGGATTGGCCGGCACCGGGGGGCGGTGCGCCGGGGATTTGGCCGGGGCCGGGGGGCGAGGCGCCGGGGATTTGGCCGGCACCGGGGGAGGTATCTCCAGGAGGACGGGGTGCGGGTTCCGACGGGGCGAGGGCCACAATCTCGACCCGCTCCCGCCGCCGATCCAGAGCCCACCCCACGACGTCATCGTTTTCTTCCGGGGTAAGGGCGCACGTCGCGTAGAGGATGTACCCTCCGGGACGTGCCGTATCGATCGCCGAAGCAAGGATCGCGTGCTGCGCCGCCGCGTTTCGTCGGATTCTGCGCGGATTCCACTGGTGGAGCTCACCCGGGTCGGTCAGGACGTGGGCTTCGCTGGAACAGGGAACGTCGGCAAGGACCGCGTCGGCGCTCGCCGGGCGGTGGATGCCCCATTGCGCCGCGTCGTGACCGTAGACGGCGATGCGATCCCGCAGGGCCGGGTCGAGATGATCATCGAGGACGCGGATCAGCCGGCGCCGGCGCCGGTTGGAGCGTTCGTTGACGACGAAACGGGGCGGCCCGGAGGTCTCCGTCGGACCGGTTTGTTCGCCGAAGAGGCGTCCCGCCAGGACGAGCGCTTTTCCACCGGGGGCCGCGCACAGGTCGACCACCTCCCGGGCTCCACCCAACGGGAGTAACTCCGCCACCGCAACCGACGCGGGATCGAGGTAGTAGGGCCGGACCAGGCCTCGAGTCAGCTCGGTGTACCGTCCGCTTTGCCGCATCGCCGCGGCGAGGAGGGGCCACCGGTCGGTGAAGAGTTCCGAGTAGTATCTGTCGAATCGATCTGTTCCCGTTGCCATCGTCTCCCGCGCGGGTGCGTTCGTGCCACGATCATGCTTCGTAACGACCGGCTCCCGCGGTGGTCACGTTTCCACACCGTTGTTCCAATTGACGTTTCGTATACCGAGACGGTACCGTTTACCGGTGGGAACGGACAAGAGGAGTACTTCGGAATCGGTGATCTTTGATCTCGATGGAACATTGCTCGACACGCTGGAGGATATCGCCGACGCGATGAATCGCGCCCTTGAGCGCAACGGCTATCCCGGGGCGACCCTTGCCGTGTACCGCACCCGCGTCGGCTGGGGGCTCAGTGAACTGGTGCGTCGGTCTCTGCCGGAAGATGACGCCGCGTCGCCGGAGGTCGTTGCCGCCATAGCCGGGGCGTTTCGGGAGATCCATTTTGCGGAGCCGGTGATCAAGACGCGTCCCTATCCGGGGATCGTCGGGATCGTTCGCGACCTGTACCGCCGCGGTGTACCGATGTTCGTATATACCAACAAGCCCGACGGAATCGCCGGGACGGTGGTGGACACGTTGTTCTCACCGGAGGCACTGGAGATCGATGGGCCACCGTTTGTTCGTGTTCTGGGGCAACGTGACGATATCCCCCGGAAGCCGGATCCGACGGGGGCGTTCTCTCTTCTCGCCGAGGCGGGGTTGTCACCCGGGTTCTGCCGGTTTGTCGGGGATTCGGAGATCGATATCGAGACCGCCCGGAACGCGGGTTGCATCGCGATCGGCGTCACCTGGGGATTTCGCGATACCGACACGATCGAACGCGCGGAGCCGGACCATATATGCTACAGTAGTGACGATTTACGGCGCGTCCTTGCGCTTGACGAGACAGACTTACACCCCCGAGGAGGAGCACAATGACCCGAGAGGAAATCACCGCAGCGGCGACGCAGTATATCAAAGCCGAAGGGGACCAGAGTTTTGCCGACGAAGTGCGGGAACTTCTCGGTGCTCAACGGTGGGACGAGTTGGAAGACCGGTTCTATACCGACCTGGAGTTCGGTACCGGCGGCCTTCGCGGGGTGATCGGCGGTGGCTTCAACCGGATGAACCCATTCGTCATCACCCGGGCGACGACGGGACTTGCACTGTACGTCAATCAGGAGGGGAGTACCCGCGCCGACGGCACCCGTGCGGCGGTGATCGCCCACGACAGCAGGCGCTACTCCCGGGAGTTTGCCCTCTCGGCGGCACGGGTGTTTGCGGCGAACGGAATCAAGGCGTACCTCTTCAGCGATCTGCGGCCGACTCCGGAACTCTCCTTCGCGGTCCGGGAACTTGGCGCCACGGTGGGTGTGATGGTGACGGCAAGCCACAACCCGCCGCAGTACAACGGGTACAAGGTGTACTGGGACGACGGCGCACAGATCGTCGCCCCCCACGACGAGGCGATCATCGAGATGGTGATGTCCGTGCAACCATCGCAGATCAAGGTGATGGACAAGAACAGGGCGATTGAAGCGGGGCTTCTGGAGTACATCGATTCTGAAATCGACGAGAAATTCATCGCGATGGTGAAGCGCCAGTCGGTGCAGCCCGAACTGCTCCGGGAGAAAGGGGGAGAGGTCACCGCGGTGTACACACCCCTCCACGGAACGGGGGCGATCATGGTCGAACCGGTCCTGGAACAGCTCGGTGTCAACGTGATTACCGTTCCGGAGCAGCGGGAGCCCGACGGCGAGTTTCCGACGGTCAAGTTTCCCAACCCCGAGGAGGCGAGTGCGATGGAGATGGCGTTGGCCCTCGGGAAGAAGAAGGGCGCCGACATCGTGATCGGTACCGACCCCGACGCGGATCGGCTCGGGATCGCGGTCCCTGTTGGAGAGGATATGCAGCTGATTACGGGGAATCAGCTCGGCGTTCTCCTGGCGGATTACATACTCGGGCAACGGAAGGAACTCGGTACCCTTCCGGAGAAGCCGGTGTTCGTGACCACTATCGTGACAACGGAGATGCAGAACGCCGTTGCCGAATACTACGGTGCCCGGGTGTACCAGACGCTGACCGGGTTCAAGCACATCGCGGCGATCATGCGGAACCTCGAGAACGATCCCGAGGGACGCGTGTTCATCATGGGCGACGAGGAGAGCTACGGGTATCTCATCGGGACGGAAGTACGTGACAAGGACAGTATTACCGCGACGATGCTCACGATCGAGATGGCCCTCCACTGGCGGAGCAAGGGTCTCAGCGTCCTCGGGCGCCTCGAGGAGCTGTGGAAGCAGTTCGGGTACTGGGAGGAGCAGACGATCTCCAGGTACTTCGAGGGGCAGACGGGAAAAGAGATCATGGCGGGGGTTATGAAACGCCTCCGGGAAGCACCGCCGACGGAGTTCGGCGGTGTCCCCGTCGAGAAGGTGTACGACATCAAGGCCGACACGTTCTTCTATCCCGCCACGGGCAAGACCGAGTCGGGCCCGGGGCTGCCCTCGTCCAACGTGCTGCAGTTTTTCCTTGCCAACGGTGCGAAGGTCAGCGCCCGTCCTTCCGGAACGGAGCCGAAGATCAAGTTCTACGCGAGCTGTCACAGCGCCCCCGGAATGGACCTCGCCGCCGCCCGGAACGACGTCGCGGGACAGATCGCGGCGATCGAAGGGGAAGTTCGACGGATCATCGAAGAAGCGGAACACGTCGAGGCGGAACGGTGACGGTAGATACCACCCGGGGAGTGACGGAGTTCACCTTCGTCGCTTTCGACTTCGAGACTACCGGTCTGCACCCCGCGGTGGACCGGGTTGTCGAGTTCGGGGCGGTGAAGTTTACCGTCGGAATGGAGCTCGCCGAGTTCGAGGAGCTCGCCAATCCGGGAATTCCGATTCACGCCGACGCCGCCCGGGTAAGCGGTATCACCAACGCGATGGTCGTCGGAAAACCGGCGGTGGAACTCGTATTGCCCAGGTTCATGGAGTTCGTCGGTGATGCGATCCTCGTCGCCCACAACGCCGAGTTCGACACCGGCTTTCTCCGGGCGGAGCTGCAGCGCGCACAGCGCCCGACGGTGGAGAATCTCATTATCGATACCCAGACGCTGGCGCAAAAGGCGTTTCCCGGAAAGAAGAGCTACGCCCTTCAGTCGCTGGTAGAGATGCTCGGGATCCCCGCGAACACCGCCCACCGCGCCCGTGACGACGCGCGACAGTGCATGCGTCTCTTTGAGCACTGCGTCCAGGCGTTGAGCTTTATGGGTGATCTTCCCCTTGCGGATGTGTTGACGTGATTGAAGAATTCGAAGAGCTCCACGAACCTGGCGACGGTGGTTCAGCCGGGGAACACCCGCGTGTTTCACCGGAGGATATTCCCGACGGCGACTCGGTGACGCTGAAAAAGTCGGCCCTTTCCCGCCTCGGCTTCTTCCTCAAGGATTTCCGATTCCCCCTTAACGGCTTTCCCAACCACTACTGGATCGAGTGGGGGTACAACCTGAACCAGATGTCCGAACCGGAGTGGATAGAGACGGTGCATCCCGACGACCGGGACCGGGTCCGGCGCTTTGTGTCATCGGTGATGAGGAGTACCGACGGCGGTGTGGACTGTCGTTACCGCGTCTGCGATGGTAAGGGCAGCTGGTACTGGGTGCTCTCGAAAGGAACAGTAGAGTTCGACGAGACGACGGGGGAGCCCCGCCGATACATCGGTGTCGACTTCGATATCACCGAGATCGCGCGTCTCGAGGAGGAACTGCGGGAAGCGCGGGCGATCGCTGAGGCGCAGGCGCTGGAGGCGGAGGCCCTCCGTTCCGCCGGCGCCCGGATCACATCGAGCCTCAGCCGCCGGGAAGCCGCAGCTTCCGTTGAGGAGTACCTCTCGGATACTATCCCGATCGATCGGGCGGTCGTTTTTGAACTGGTAAACCGGCAACTCCTTCCGCTGAATCGTGGCGAAGAGGGGTGCGAATGCTATGACGGCCGCGGATTTCTCGAAAGCGACTTCGGAGAGTCGGCGCTGTACGCGGTACTTCGTCGTCGTGCTCCCGATATCGTGCGGGAGCCCTCCCGGGCGGGGGTGTTCTGGCTTCTCGTACCGATGGTACATCGCAACGAGGTGCTCGGCGTGATCGCGGCGATGCGCAGTGATGCACGGCAGTCGACGGAGCGGGAGATCCGCTTTGCCACCGCCCTTGCGGACTATATGGCCCTTGCTCTGGTGAATAGCCGCCTTTACGAGGAGATGAGTCTCCTGGCGACGACGGACCACCTCAGCGGTCTGCTGACGCGACACGCCTTCTTCACCCGGGCGGACGAGCTCCTTCGGAACACCGGAAATACCGTTCTCTGCGGGGCGATCATCCTCGATATCGACCATTTCAAGCGCTTCAACGATACCTACGGACACCTTAAAGGGGACGAGGTGATCGCCGGAGTAGCGCGGATATTCCGGGAGAACCTCCGGGACGACGACCTTGTCGCTCGTTACGGTGGTGAGGAGTTCTGCGCCCTGTTGCCGAACACCGGGACCGAAGGCTCCCGCGTCGTTGCCGAGCGGATCTGCGAAGCCCTCCGGTCCGCCAGGATAGCGGGGATCGACCGGAGTGTTACCGCGAGTATCGGCGTCGCGTCCACCGCCGATCTTGCTCCCGACGATCGTGACGTATCGGCCCTCCTCGATGCGGCGGACGGCGCACTGTACCGTGCCAAGCGGGACGGTCGCAACCGGGTCTATACCGCCCCGTGAGATCGCCGGCGTCTGCGGTGGTGGTGATCGCCGTCGCGTTTACCTCTCTTTCATCGATCATCATTCGTCTCAGTACCGCCCCGGCACTGGTGATCGCATCGTGGCGGATGATCATCGCTTCCGTGATCCTGCTGGCGATCGGTGGTATTCTCCGGGGCGTCCCGCGAGGCGCGGTGCGGAAGAGAGATGTCTCCGGCGATGACGGTCGCGATATCGCGCCGGGGTCCCGGGAGGCACGGGAGGGAAAGACCCGCCGGATTCTCCTCGTAATCGGGAGCGGCGTCTTTCTGGCGGCGCATTTCGCCGGCTGGATCTCGTCTCTCGAACTGACATCGGTGCTCCATTCGACGGTTCTGGTGACGGTGCACCCGGTGATCGTGCTCTTCGGGACGGCGATCATCTATCGTCGGCGACCGGGAACCCGACGGATCGTACTGACGATCACCGCTCTCGCCGGGGCGATCCTGCTTTCGACGGGGGGCAGCATAAGCGGGCGTCCGCCTACCGTTGCCGGAGACGCCCTGGCGTTCCTCGGGGCGGTCGCGGTAGCGGTGTACCTCATGATCGGCGGCTGGGCGCGGCGGTCTCTCTCGGCGGTGAAGTACAATATCGCCGTCCACAGCGTTGCCGCGGTGGTACTTGTGGTTGCCACGAGGACCTCGGGATTTCCGCTGTTCGGATACCCGATACGGGAATACGTTCTGTTTGGTGCCCTCGCGTTCTTTTGCACGATCCTCGGGCACAGCCTGATGAACTGGGCTCTGGCACACGTCGACGCA
This sequence comes from Alkalispirochaeta sp., assembly GCA_046540055.1. Lineage (GTDB taxonomy): Bacteria > Spirochaetota > Spirochaetia > DSM-27196 > Alkalispirochaetaceae > Alkalispirochaeta. The sequence goes on along the minus strand of JBKHFT010000025.1, from coordinate 20,990 downwards.
TCCGACGTATCCGTCGCGATTCTTCTCGAACCGATCTTCGCGTCGACGATCGCGGCGTATCTCTTCGAGGAGATTCCCGGCGTGCGGACCCTTGGCGGGGCAGCGGTTGTGCTCATTTCTCTTGGAGCTCTCGCCGTTCTCGCGGGTCGTCCCGAGTATGCCAAAGGGGTTCCGAAGACGAGATAGAACGAATCTCCTGCGATCTTCCGGGTGGTACACTCGCCTTGCCTCGTGGCGCAGGCGTTTGTACTTTGGAAGCTGGAGGTGAACCGATGTCTACTCGCCGTGGAAGCGCGTACGTTCTTGTTCTTGCCGTGGGTATGCTCATGTTCTCGGGTCCCCTCATCACGGTACCGGCGCAGTCCGTCGTCGATGAGATCGCGGCGGAGGAGCGCTCGTCAATCGGAACCGTTCGCCTGCGCCGGATCGTCTCCGGTCTCGATCATCCCTGGGCGGTGGCCCCGCTTCCGGATGGACAACTTCTCGTTTCGGAACGTCCGGGGAGGTTGCTCTACGTGTCGATACGATCTCGCACGATCGTTGAGGTCCAGGGAGTCCCCGAGGTGTATCGACAGGGGCAGGGAGGGCTTCTCGATATCGTGCTCTCCGACCGATTTTCCTCGGACAAGATGGTCTATTTCACCTACGCCGACGAGGCTCGGGGAGGGGCAGTCACCGCGGTGGGACGGGGACGCCTTCGCGTTGATTCCGGCGACTCCGGGGTCGACGAGGTACACCTCGACGAGGTAGAGACGATCTTCCGCCTCAACCGTGTCGTCCGGGGAGGGCGACATTTCGGCAGTCGCCTCGCCTGGGACGACGACGGACACCTCTACGTAACGATCGGAGAGCGCGGAGAGCCCGAGGAAGCGCAGGACCCGTCGAACCACCAGGGGAGCGTCGTCCGGATCAACCGTGACGGATCGATCCCCTCCGATAATCCCGAAACCCTCCGCGACCCCGAGACGGACAGGCGTCTCAAACCTGCAGAGGGTCTGTATTCCTGGGGCCACAGAAACGCTCAGGGGATCGCCCGTCATCCCGACACCGGCGAGATCTGGCTCCACGAGCACGGTCCCCGCGGCGGTGACGAGATCAATATCGTGAACGCTGGAGGAAACTACGGGTGGCCCCGGGTAACCCACGGGGTCGCCTACAGCGGCCGGGAGATCACCGAGTACGAATCCCGGGAGGGGTACGTCGATCCGGTACTCCACTGGACCCCTTCGATCGCACCGTCGGGGTTTGCGTTCCTTGACGACGCCCTGTCCCCCGAGTGGGAAGGGGATATCCTCGCCGGAGCCCTCGCGGGGAGTCATCTCCGGCGCGTTGATCTCACCGAAGGGGAAACGGTCGAGGAAGAGGAGACGCTCTTCTCCGGATTTGCCCGCTTTCGTGACGTCCGGACGGCGCCGGACGGGACCGTGTACATCGTGACCGACGAAAGCCCCGACGGAGGGGTGTACGTACTCGAGGGACCCTCCCGTTGACGGATGAGGTCGAGGGCCGTACTTTGGAGGTATGAACTACAGGACATTAGGATCTACCGGGCTCAAGGTATCGGAGATATCCCTCGGAACGTGGCAAGTCGGCGGCGGATGGGGATCGACCTTTGACGGCAGCCATGCCGATTCGTTGATCAACGCCGCGATCGATCGGGGTGTAAACTTTATCGATACCGCCGATGTCTACGACGACGGGCTCAGCGAGGCCGCCGTCGGACGCGTCGTCCGCTCCCGCTCCGAAGCGGTCGCGGTTGCCACGAAGTGTGGCCGCAAAGTCTCACCCCACGTAACCGAAGGGTACACGCCGCAGGTGCTCCGTCGCTTCGTCGAAGACAGTCTGAAGAACACCGGTCTCGAGCGTCTGGACCTCATCCAACTCCACTGTCCACCGACGGACGTGTTCTACCGCTCCGAGATCTTCGAACTCTTTGATCGTCTGAAGGAGGAGGGGAAGATCGCCAATCTCGGAGTTTCGGTGGAAAAAGTTGAAGAGGCGATGAAGGCGATCCTGTACCCCAATGTGAAGACGGTGCAGATCATCTTCAACATGTTCCGTATGCGCCCGCGGGAGCAGTTCTTTCAGGAAGCGATCGCCCGGGGGATAGGCATCATCGTGCGGGTGCCCCTCGCAAGCGGCCTGCTGAGCGGAAAGTTCACGCGAAGCACGACCTTCGAAAAGGGAGACCATCGCAACTTCAATCGAAACGGCGAAGCCTTCGACAAAGGGGAGACCTTCAGCGGTGTTCCCTACGAGATCGGCCTCGATGCGGTGGACCGGCTGCGGAGGATCCTTCCCGACGGTATGTCTCCGGCGCAGGGGGCACTTCGATGGGTCCTCGATCATCCGGCGGTATCCACCGTCATCCCCGGCGCATCCCGGATCGAGCAGATCGAATCCAACGTCGCAGCGAGTGATCTCGCTCCCCTCGGGGAGGAGGTGCACCAGGGTATCGACGATGTGTATCGGGAGATGATAGCTCCCCACGTACACCTGGCGTGGTAACGGCAATTCCAGAACGAGCGAACCGGGGAGTGCTCCGTTGCGGTTTTCCGGCGTGGTGGCGCCCCCCTTTTCGTTTCGCCGGCGATTAGTTATTATTTAGAACTGTATGAAACAGACCGTTTTTGTCTCCAACCGTCTCGCCGTCCGCGTTGTCCGGGAAGACGACGCGATTCACTACGTCCCCAGCGTCGGAGGACTTGCAACCGGCCTCAGCTCGGTCGCCGCCGAAGACGGCGAAGAGACGCTCTGGGTCGGGTGGAGCGGCGTCCCCGAAGACGACCTCACCCCCGACGAGCAGCGTACCATACGCGAGACGTTGCGGCGCGACCACGGGGCCCTCGCGGTGCCGATCTCTTCGGACGAACTCGAGCAGTTCTACACCGGATTCTGCAACGATACGGTCTGGCCCCTTTTTCACTACTTTCCAACGTACACCGAATACGACCGGGATACCTGGGAGGCATACCGCAGGATCAACCGCCGTTTCTTCGAAGTCCTCTCCCCGGAGATCAAACCGGGAGCGCGGGTATGGGTTCACGACTACCAGCTGATGCTCCTCCCGGGGCTGATCCGGGAGCACTTTCCCGACGTTGAAGTGGGCTTCTTTCTCCACATTCCCTTCCCGTCGTACGAGATATTCCGCCTTCTTCCCTGGCGGGGGGAGATTCTTGAGGGAATTCTCGGTGCCGACCTGATCGGATTCCACACCTACGATTACGCCCGCCACTTCCTTTCCAGCGTCCGTCGTCTGTTGGGCCACGATCACTCGATGGGGGTGATTCAGACGGAATTCCGGGCGGTTAAAGTCGACGTTTTTCCGATGGGTATCGACTGGGATCGCTTTGTCGACGCAGGAGAGCTGCCGGTTGTCCGGAACGTTCTCGATGCGGTCTCCGGACAGTACGAGGGGCGCAAGCTGGTCCTTTCGGTTGACCGTCTCGATTACAGCAAAGGAATCCCCACCCGGATTAAGGCGTTCGGACGCCTTCTCGAGCTGCATCCCGAGCTTGCCGGGGAGGTCACCCTTTTCATGGTCGTCTCGCCGTCGCGGGAGTCGGTGCCCCGGTACATGGAGTTGAAGCGCGAGGTCGATGAGCTGGTCAGCGACATCAACGGCCGCTTCAGCCGTCTCGACTGGATGCCGATCCACTACCAGTACCAGACCGCGAGCTTCGAGGAACTCAGCGCGCTTTACCGTCGGGCGGATCTACTGCTGGTGACGCCCTTACGGGACGGGATGAACCTCATCGCGAAAGAGTACCTGGCGGCACGCACCGATGACCTCGGGGGGCTTATTATCAGCGAGACCGCAGGGGCGGCACGGGAACTCAGCGAAGCGATGCAGGTAAACCCGAGCGATCTCGACGGAATCGCAGAAGGGATCTACGAGATGCTTCGACAGGAGTCGGAGGAGCAGAAGCGGCATATCGGGGCGATGCGTAACCGCCTGAAGCGCCTCACCGTCCAGTACTGGGCGCAGAACTTTCTCGAGAAGCTAGACGGAATGAAACCCCTCCAGGCGTCGTATCGGGCGAAGAAATTCGACGACGAGACGCGGTTGGAACTGGTAACGCGCTGGAAGAAGGCACGCAGGAAGCTTCTCGTCCTCGACTACGACGGCACGCTGCGGCGGTTCTTCAACCGTCCGGAGCAGGCAAAGCCCGACGAGGAACTCCTGGATCTCCTCAGTTCCCTCGGTCGCGCCGACGGGGTGCAGCTGGTGATCTCCAGCGGCAGGGACCGGTCCAATCTCCAGGAGTGGTTCGGACTGTACCGGTTCGGCCTCGGCGCGGGACACGGCGCGTGGATACGGGACCCCGGAAAAGAGTGGGAGGCCGCGTCGGTGAACAACCCGGAATGGAAAGAGACGATCGCGCCGATCATCGAACAGACCGTGGATCAGACCCCCGGTTCGGCGATGGAAGAGAAAGACTTTTCCCTGGCGTGGCACTACCGGAACTCCGAGCCGGAACTCGCCCAGTTGCGCCTGGCAGAGCTTCGGGAAACTCTGATCGGGCTGACGAGCAACCTCGATCTCTCCGTTCTTGACGGAAATCGGGTTCTCGAGGTAAAGCCTACCCACATTCACAAGGGGAGAGTAGTCCACCATTTCGTCGAGTCCGGCGAGTGGGACCTGGTGATCGCCGTCGGAGACGATGCCACCGACGAGTATATGTTCCTCGCTCTTCCGGAGGATGCCGTCTCGATTAAAGTCGGTGTCGGGACGACCGCCGCGACCTACTCGATCGATGGTGTCGCCGAAGTTCGGTCCCTTCTGCGGCAGCTCAACGAGACGAAGTAGGGGAACGCCCCTCTGCGGGCTCCGCGAGGTAGAGGAGCTCGTGGAGAATTGTGAACGCCAGGAACGACGCCATCAGCGCCCAGGGTACCAGCTCGAGGCCGATCCGTTCGACCCCGAGACCGACGAGACCGACGAGGCTGACCGCACCGATATTCGCCGCAGCGATCTGAAATCCGACAAGGTGATCCGCAAGGTGATCACCGACGCGGCGGGGAGTCTCTCCGATGAGGAGGGGAAACATCGGCGCCAGGGAAAAACCGAGAATTGCCAGCCCCACCGGTGCCGTCGCCGGAATCGAGCGAAAGAAAAGGAGTGCGATCCCCACCGCCGCACCGGCGAGGACCGCCCGCATGATCGTCTTCACCGCAACCCGCTCGGAGACCCATCCGAAGACGATGCGCCCTACTGTCAGTGCAACCCAATACACGCCGACCCACGTGCCGGCCCGGGCGGCGTCGATGCCGCGGCCGATCGTGAAGAGGCTGAACGCCCACTGTCCCGCCACCACTTCGATGCCGGTATAGAGGAAAAAGAGCAACACCGATGCTATGGCGATCACCGTCGTCCGAACCCCGACGGGTGTTTCGTCGGAGTTATTCTCGACGGCCACACCGCCGGCATCGCCCGCCGAATCGGTACGGAGGGATTCCCGGGACAGCCAGGAGAATCGGGTCGCCAGGAACGAAACGACGATACCCGTCGAAAGAAGGGCAAGGACCGCGTACCCGCCGCGCCACCCGATGTCGGAGATTACCAGGGGGGTCATGATCGCCGGACCCAGGGCGGCACCGACTCCGTAGAACGCGTGGAGCCAGTTAAGATCGCGGGGCCGGAAAAAGATCGCTCCGTAGGCGTTCAAGCCGCCGTCGAGGAGTCCCGATCCCGTTCCGATACACGCCATCGCGACGATCGCGCCGAGCCACCACGGCGAGAGGATCATCCCCAGGGCTCCTACACCGAGGCACACGGCGGAAAGGGTCATCACCGTCGCGTACCCTGATCGGGCGATAATCTTGCCGAGAAACGCGTTGGTCGTGACGTAACCGACGGTAAACCCGAACATCAGCACCCCGAGATTTCCGAGGGGTTGCCGGAACCCGTCGCTGATCGAGGGCCATGCGACGCCGAGCATCCCGTCCGGAAGGCCGAGGATTACGAAGGATGCGAAGGAGACGATCAGTAGTATTCGTTGTTTCATCGGTTTTCCTCGACGACCCGGAGCTCCCAGGGGCGGAAGAAGTCCGGTGGTGTTGTGGCAGCGGTCTCCGCCGGAACGGGGTAGTTCGACAGGAGGATCGTCCCGGTACCGATTCGGTGAAGAACTGCGTCGTCGAGAGGAACCTCCTCGCCGGAAAGGTTCACGACAACCGTGATCCGGGAGTCGTCCAACGCCCTTGTGAAAGAGATAACCGACGGGTTCCGTGATTCGCGCACCGATTGCGCCTCCCGATCAGGCGGGGCATCCCCGCGCAGTTGCCCATCCTCCCTGGACGGGGCGTCCTCCCTGGACGGGGCGTCGAAGGTGATCGAGCCGCGGCGTAACACCTCCGATTCCCGTCGCACCTCGAAGAGTCGACGATAGAAGGCAAGAATCGTCGACGGAGCAGCGAGATCCTCCACGGTACCGTCGTGCTCCTCCACGTGCGCCACACGGCGATCCTCCCGGGGCTCGCCGTGATCTTTCCGGGGCGCCCCGCGATCTTCAGGGACTTCCTGCAGTTGCGCCTCGACGTTCCACACCGTGTAGTCCGGGTTCACCGGAAACCAGGGAGGCGAGCCGCCGGCGAGGGTGAACCCGCCGTGGTCCGCAGCAGACCACTGCATCGGGGTCCGTCCGTTGTCCCGGGCGTCCCGGGTGATCCGTCGAAACGCGACATCCCGCGGGACGCCGTCGCAGTCTATCAGTGTGTGGTAGGCGTGGCGACTTTCGATATCGACGATCTCGTCGATACGGGTGAAGGGGTAATTTGCCATCCCGATCTCGTCCCCCTGGTAGACGATCGGTGTACCCCGCTGGAGATAGAAGAACCCCGCAAGGGCGGTGGCGCTTTCGAAGCGATAGTGTTCCGCGTCCCCGTAACGCGAGACGATCCGGGGTTGATCGTGATTCGACATATAGATGCTTGGCCACGAGGGCGCGGCGAGCCACTCCTGCTGCGACGCAACGACCTCACGGAGACGATCGGGTCGAAACGGTCGCGGGTCCCACCGTCCGCCGGGACCGTGATCGACGGTGAGGTGATCGAAGAGCAGAACCATATCAAGGGCCCCCGCTCCGGATACTGTGTAGCTCCGTGCGGCTTTCTGTGTGATCGCCGGAGTTTCTCCGACGAGAACGATCTCGTCCGAGCGCCGCAGTCGTCGCCGGAACTCCTGGAGGAACTCGAGCATCCTCGGGCCGTCGATGTAGATCCCCGACGGAGACGCACCGTGAAGCGACGGTAGCCCCGGTGCTTTCGAGATCATGTTGATCACGTCCATCCGGAACCCGTCGACGCCACGATCGAGCCAGAAGTTGGCGATCTCCGCGAGCTCCTCCCTGACGCGGGGATTCTCCCAGTTCAGGTCTGGTTGCTCCGCGGCAAAGAGATGCAGATAGTACCGGCTCCGTCCCGGGTGCCACGTCCACGCCTCGTCGGAGAAGAAGCTGCCCCAGTCGTTGGGACGTTCGCCGTCGGGGCCCGGGTCGCGCCAGATGTAGTAGTCGGCGTAGTCGGGATCGCCGGAACTCGAGCGCTGAAACCAGGGATGGCGGTCGCTGGTGTGGTTGAACACAAGGTCAAGGAGGACGCGGATGCCGCGGCGGTGCGCTTCATCGATGAGGCGCTGAAGGTCGTCGTTCGTACCGAAGAGAGGATCTACCGCACGATAGTCTGATACATCATAGCCGTTGTCGACCTGGGGGGAACGGAAAATCGGTCCCATCCAGATCGCATCGATGCCGAGATCGCGGAGGTAGGGGAGTTTCGCGGTGATTCCGTTGAGGTCACCATACCCATCGCCGTTGGTGTCAAGAAAACTACGTGGATAGATGTGATAGATCACCGCATCGTTCCACCATCGGGTGTGGTTCATCCGGGAAGTAGTATCAGATACGGTGAAAAAGCAGAAGCGGCCTGCGCCGCCGGTTCGTCTTTTTGGGCCCATTCGGACTTGAACCGAAGACCCGCGGATTATGAGTCCGCTGCTCTAACCAACTGAGCTATGGGCCCTGAAAATACAGACCGATACGCGATGCAAAGCGTGTGATGTAACAGCGGTCGGCGCACCGGTCTGTAAAAGGAACCCCGAGAATGCCGGAAGTGGGGGGGCCGTGTCAACCCGTCCGCTGCGCCGCAAAGCGGGTAACCACCCCCGTGCCGCGATGGCCGGCTCCCTCGGAGAGCTCGCAGAGCTCCCGGCGGCATTCGAAGATTCGCCACCCTTCAAACGCGCTACGCACCTCTTCGGGAGTGACCAGCATCGCCGGGTCGGGTGGACCGCCGCTGGTATGTCCGTCGTGGCGCTGGTCCGGATGGAACCACTCGGCGAAAACGAACCCGCCGGGTGCGACGAACGTTGCGTGGGCGGCAAACATCCGCGCCTTCAACGGCGGCGGTACGTGGAAAAACGTGCTTACCACAACGTGGACGCTCTCTTTCCACGCTTCAGCGGTCCGGGCGAGGTCGATGACGTCGTCGGTCCGGGCGGATATGATCGTGTTTCGATTCCGGGCGAGGGCGACCGCCTTCTCGAGACCGACTGAAGAGCGGTCAAAAGCGGTTACGTCAAAGCCCTCTCCGGCGAGCCACGCGGCGTTTCGCCCCTCACCGGCGGCGAGTTCAACGACCCTAATCATCTCCGGAGCGGTGATCCCCACTCCTTCAAAGGGCCGGCCGTCGATTACGTAGCGCGTCACGGCGTCCCGGATCCACGCGTTCGGTTCCGTTCCGTAATGGTATGAGGGGCGAGAGAATACACTGTCCCAATGTGTCTGTCCCAAAAAACCTACTCCTGTCGCACCAGGACGTTCCGGTATCCGATCGATGCGAGGGTGCGTTGGACCTCCGGGACCGTGTCTTTCTCGATGCCGGGAATGACGACACGGTGGACGCCGGCGGTCGGGACGGTCTCGACCGACGCCGGCAGTTCCTCCTCCTGAAGACGCGCTACGAGGGCTTCCGCGTTCGCCATGTCGCCGAAGGAGGCGACCTGGATCGTCCGGATCGTGGATGCCTCCTGATAATGGATGATCTCCAGGCGCACCGGTGCGATCCCGGTAGCGGTAAGGCCGATAATGTCCGCCGCCGCACGGCTGAGATCGATCACCCTGTCGTCGACGAAGGGTCCCCGGTCGTTGATGCGGACTACCACAACGCGGTTGTTCGTCGTGTTGATCACCCGGACGATCGTTCCAAAGGGCAGTTCCCGGTGGGCTGCGGTGAGATGATTCGTGTCGAAAACCTCGCCGTTGGCGGTCAGGCGTCCCTGGAACTTTCCGCCGTACCACGAGGCGACCCCTTCGAGCTGGTACTTGTCGTGACGTGCGTCCTTGATCGATTCTCCCGGGGGCGGGCCTTCCGGTGCGCGTCCCGATGCGGTGGTCGTCGGTGTGTCCGGAGTCGTGTCCGCCGCGACAACCGGGGTCGTCGCGAGTACGACGCCGGCAACAAGGATCAATGTCCACGCCGGCACCGACCCCGGGAGGGTACGCAGAATAGAGCGGTTCATACTCGCTGTATCGGCGCGGGCGCGTTGTAAATTTACCGGTTCCCTCGGTATACTGCGCGCCTATGGCGAACAGCACACACTGGGCGGACATCAACGCCGCGAAGATTATACGGGAAAAGGGTGAGAAGGATCGGTACACCTGCGCCTCCGGCATCACCCCGTCAGGAACGGTGCACGTCGGGAACTTCCGGGAGATCATCTCTGTAGACCTGGTAGTTCGGGCGTTGCGGGATGCCGGAAAGGAGGTACGGTTCCTCTACTCCTGGGACGACTACGACGTCTTCCGAAAGGTACCCGCAACCGTGCCCGATCAGACCGCCTGGGAGCAGTACCTGCGGTGGCCGATCACCCTCGTTCCCGATCCCGCCGGTGAGGCGGAGAGTTTTGCCCGGGCAAACGAACTGGAGCTGGAGAGCCGGCTCCGGCGCGTCGGGATCTCGCCGGAGTACATCTACCAGGCCGACCGGTACCGCGCCTCCTGCTACGCCGAGGGGATCCGCACCGCCCTCGCGAAACGGGATACGATCCGGGAGATCCTCAATCGCTACCGGTCTACCCCGCTTCCGGAGGAGTGGTGGCCTCTGAGCGTCTTCAGCCGCTTCACCAACCGGGACACCACCCGTGTAACCGGGTGGGACGGCGAGTGGAGCGTTACGTACTTCTGTGAGGAGACCGGGCAGGAGGATACGATCGATCTGCGGGAAACGGGGTTCGCGAAGCTTCCCTGGCGGATCGACTGGCCGATGCGGTGGCGAGAGGAGGAGGTCGACTTCGAACCCGCCGGAAAGGATCACCACTCCGAAGGGGGCAGTTTCGACACGGCAAAGCACATCTCGAGGGAGGTCTACGGGTGGGAGCCCCCGGTCACCTTTCAGTACGATTTCATCAGTATCAAGGGGCGCGGCGGGAAGATGTCCTCCTCTACCGGCGAAGTGATCAGTCTCAGAGACGTTCTCGAGGTGTATCAGCCGGAGGTGCTGCGGTATCTCTTTGCCGGTACTCGTCCGAATACGGAGTTCGCGATCTCTTTCGATCTCGACGTGATCAAGATCTACGAGGATTACGATCGCTGTGAGCGGATCTATTTCGACCAGGAAGAGGTGAACGCGAAACGCGCGGAAAAAGAGAAACGGATCTATGAGCTCTCCCAGGTAGATGCGGTACCCCCGAGCGTGCCCGCCCAGGTTCCGTTTCGGCACCTCTGCAACCTGTTGCTGATCAACGACGGGGAAATCGATCGCGCCCTTGCGGGCATGCCCGGTTTCGATGATCTTGATGAAGAGCTGAAGCACCGGGGACGTCGGCGTGCGGTGTGTGCGTGGAACTGGATTCGGGAGTTTGCACCCGAAGAGTTCCGGTTTACCGTCGTCGATCCGGAGCATGCCGCACCGGTCGAGATCACTGATCCGGAACGTCGCGCGATCGTTATGCTTCGGGAGGTTGTGAAGGAGGGGCTGGAGAACTTTTCCGAAAAAGATGTCCAGAACCGGATCTACGAGATCGCCCGAGGGGAGGGAATCGAACCGAAGGAGTTCTTCCCCGTCCTGTACAACGTGCTTGTTGGAAAAGATCAGGGTCCCCGCCTCGGGGGGTTTCTGAAGACTCTCGGAGCGGAGCGGGTGACGGCGATTCTCGCCCGCTATTAGACTTCCCGGAAGGTTCACGCAGGGGTGTACCTGACGGTACCCCTGATCGCAGATCCGACGGTCCGTCTGCGGGCGAATGAGATCTGACGGTTTGCCCGTACGCGAAGGAGTAAGCGATGGATACAACAACGGTAAAGCAAGAATTAGGGTATACGCTCGTGGAGCGTTTCGTGCGCTCCGGAATGAAGATCGGTCTCGGTACCGGCTCGACGGCGATCCACGCGGTTCGTCGGGTCGGCCAGTTGATACAGGATGGTACGCTCACCGACGTTGTTGCGGTACCCACCAGCTTCGAGACGACGATCGAGGCGCAGACCTTCGGAATTCCCCTCCGTTCGATGAACGATCCCGATATCGCCGGGGGCCTCGATCTGGCGATCGACGGCGCCGACGAGGTGGATACCCGGGATCTTTCGCTGATCAAGGGTGGCGGCGGTGCGCTTACGAGAGAAAAGGTGGTGGAATACCGGGCGAAGACGCTGTATGTGATCGTTGATGAATCGAAACTGTCGAAGCGCCTCGGCTCAGGCTTCCCCGTTCCGGTTGAGTGTATCCCCGACGCCCTCAAACCGGTGGAGCGGGAGCTCGCGGCGTACGGGTGTCGCCCCATCCTCCGGATGGCGCTACGCAAGGCGGGGCCGGTGGTGACCGACAACGGGAATCTGATCCTCGATCTGCATTTCGACGATCCCTCCTTCGATCCCGCAACCCTCGAGATTGAACTTAACCGGGTCCCCGGGGTGCTGGAGAACGGGATCTTCACCGGTGTGTCTCGCCGCGTATTTGTGGGACGCGCGGATGGAACGATCGAGGAAGTGCTCGCCGGGGAGTGACGGCGGGGCGTAACCGCGCGGGGGTGGCCGCCCGATGAGACCTGGGCCGACGCCTCTTCGTGTCCCGGCCCTCAGTGAATCAGCCGCTTCAAGAGCGCCGCATCGCGACGCCATTTGGGGCGGACCTTCACCTGCACGCTGAGCCGCACCGGAAGGGGAAACATTCCGGAGAGAATCGCCTCCGATTCCTTCCGGATCGCGGTGATCGTCGCTCCCTTCTTTCCGACCAGAATCCCCTGTTGCGAGTTTCGTTCCACGTAGATGAACACTCGCCCCCAGATCCGTTTTTCGTCCTGCTCGAGATCGGCGACCTCGACAAAAAGCGCGTGCGGCACCTCCTCTCGACTCCGGATGATCGCCTGTTCCCTGACGATCTCGGCGATCCGGAAGTGCGGCGGCTGATCGGTGTAGTAATCGTCGGGGTACCACGGCGCCGCCTCGGGAAGCTCGGCGAACACCGCATCCAGGAGTTGTCCGATTCCCGTGGCGCCCTGGGGCTCGTGAAGTCCGCCGACTTCAACGACCGGCAGTTCCTCGAGGCGTTCTTCCGCCAGGAAGCGTCGCGCTCCGTCGACCTTGGCCCGAGGGCTATCGGTTTTCGTGATCACTACGACCCGGGGTACCTCGAGAGAGCGTACGATCCCGGCGATCGCCTGCTCCTCTTCTCCCGGAGGGCGGGTCGGGTCGATCAGGTACAGTAACACTTCGGCTTCCGACAAGTGATCGGTGACCACCTCCCGCAGTTTCAGGTTGAACGCCCGCTCGGAGGTATGAAACCCCGGTGTATCAAGGAGGACGATCTGTCCCCGGGGATCGTTGACGATTCCCCGAATCGTGTTTCTCGTTGTCTGCGGGACCGACGAGACGATCGAGACTTTGTGTCCGCACAGGGCATTTACCAGGGTAGACTTCCCCGAGGAAGGTCGTCCCAGGAGCATCACGAATCCGCTTCGATAACCGGTCCTTTGCATGTCCACCGGGGTTGATAGTATATTCACCCCATGAACGACGACAACCAGAATGAAGAGAAAAAACAGGAACAGCCGCCACTTCTTGACAAGATGCTCAAGACGCGGACGATCCTGATATCGGGAGAGATCAACAAGGAGCTCGCAGAGCGGGTGATCCGGCAGCTTCTGATCCTCGAGCAGGAAGGGGATGAGCCGATCCGGGTATTCATCGACTCCCCCGGTGGAGACGCCGATGCGGGATACGCGATCTTCGATACGATCCGCTTCGTGAAACCCGAGGTGTCCATGGTCGGAGTAGGGCTGGTGGCGAGTGCCGGCGCCCTCATTCTCCTGGCGGGGAAAAGAGATCATCGCTTTGCCTTTCCGAACTCTCACTACCTGATCCATCAACCGCTCTCGGGGATCCGGGGGGTGGCAACGGAGATCGAAATCCACGCCCGCGAGATCGAGAAGATGCGTGCCCGGATCAACAACCTTATCGCAACCGAGACGGACCGCCCTTTGGAGCAGGTCGAGAAGGATACCGATCGGGACTACTGGCTGAACGCTGAAGAGGCGATGGCGTACGGGCTTGTATCGCGGATCGTCCACCATCGGAGTGATCTCGACGACGCTTCGTAAAGCAGCATAACGAAACGGGGCGTATTCTGTGTATGAGATACAGGATACGCCCATGTTCACTTGTCTCGGTCCTGCCCGTCGTCATCCCGATCGTTTTCGCGGGAGCCTCGGGGTGTACCGTTCTCGCCCCCGACGACGAGACCCTTACGGTAGTGTTCTATAACGTGGAGAACCTCTTCGACGAAACCCTTGACGGCACGGAGTACGACGATTTTACTCCCGAAGCGGGGTGGGACGGAGAGGATGTCGCCGATCGTCTTGAACGCCTCGGGAACGCTCTCGAGTCGATCGATCCCACCCCTGATATCATCACCCTCTCGGAGGTCGAGAACGACACGATTTTCGACCGGATCTTCGATGACTACTATGTCGATGTTCCCTTCCACTACCGTGTGTTCAGCAGCAACGCCGGCGGTGCGACGGGGGTAGCGATCGCTTCACGGTACCCGATCGTCGGTGTCCGGACGTTGCAGGCCCGGGCGGGGGAGACACCGCCGCTGCGCCCGGTGATCGAGGCGCGGATCGCCCTCGCCGAGACGGAGCTTGTGGTATTCGTAAACCACTGGAAGAGCAAGCGTGGTGGCGGTGCGTCTACGGAGGCGTTGCGGCGGGCGAGCGCCCGTCTCGTCGGGACGCGTCTCGCGGAGCTCCACGCCGAGGAGCCGCGAACTCCGGTACTCCTCTGCGGGGATTTCAACGAAAGCCCGCGAGAGCTCGACCTGGTAGACGGAGTGTATCAGACCGCGTTCATTCCCGCTGAGGATCTTCTCGAATGGCGTCACGATGCTGAAGGCGCCCCGGAGTGGTACTCAGGAGATCCCGGGATCGCCGAAAGCATTCTCATCGCCTCCACCGCGGAGGAAGCGACGGAGCTTTCCGGCGGACTCGGGCGTCCCGTCATGATCGACGGATGGCACCGCCGACCGGGGGACGGCTCGTACTGGTACTTCGACCACTGGGAGCAGATCGATCAGATCCTGATGAATCCCGCGGCGGCGGCGGGAGAACACCTCTCCCGGATCGATTTCTCGCCCGTCCGTACTCCGGCGATATCCGACGAGAACGGTCGACCGGTGAGCTGGTTCGACGATCGTTCGGGAGTCTCCGATCACCTCCCGGTGATGCTTGAGCTCTCGATGCCGTTCGACTGATCGAGGAGTATCTCCGCCTCCCGGAGCTGTCGGAGGACCGTCTCCGCCCATCCGCGATTCGCTGCAGGAGAAGCGGGACTCGGATGGAGGATCGTTACCGTCCGGGGCGGTTTGACGGGTGGCCCGGGGGGGCTCCGGTGCAAACGGTCGTCGTCGCCACGACTGCGAGAGATGCTTCCCCCGGGACCGGTTGCCAGGTTCGCCTCTCCGTGGGTTCCCGCGAGACGTGCTTCCGCCTCGGCGAGATCCGCTTCCGTTACGGCGTCGAGGCGGTCCCCGGCAAACTTGCCGATCCCGACGGCGTAGCGGGGTCGTAACGCCGCGATCGTATCCGCGAGGAAGCGGTCGCATACTCCGAAGAGGTATTCCCGTTCGTCCCGACGTAACCGATCGGGGGTAATATTGCGGCCACTCTCTCCCATAAACACAAGTGGACAGTAGTTGATAACGATGTGATCCTCAAAGAACCGTTCCGCCGTCCCGAAGCGGTCGCGAAAGAGGCCCCACAGGCGGCGGCCGCTCACCTCGCTGCGGGTACATTGAAACCCCTGGATCGGTCGTTTCGGATGCACCCATTCCGGTTGCGCTACCGGTTCGTCGATGCCGAGCCACTCCCGTACCGCCGTGACCTCCCCGAAGGGAACGCCGGTCTGGGCCATTCCCCATGGGCCGGGGTTCATACCGAGAAAGACCACCCGTTTCGGCGTCGCGCCGAATCGCTGGATGTACCGTCGCCACGGCGCCGCCGCGTAGATGAGGGGGTTGTATACCCCGGCGACCGGTTCTTGCGGCATCCAGTCGGCAAGTTCCCGGGAGTATTCCACTCCCTGTCGATAGATGAATTCACCGGGTGTCATTCCCGCAGGGTAGCGACGGGAAGGTTCTTGCACAACCGCTGCCGGCTAGGTACAGTTTGCCGATGGCTCAGAGCGGTTGTGATCCTGCGACGTATTTCACCAGGCTTGAGAACGAAACGGTTGTTCCCCGGGGTTTTCGATTCTTCTCCGACTCCCTCACCTTTGTTCCCGACGAGCGTCCCGCGTCGAATCCTCTCGGGATGAACGTATCCGCCGTCGTCAGCGACGAGGACGATACCCGTGCGGTTGGTGTGACGACGCAGAACCGGTTTCCCGGTGCTCCGGTACGTCTCGCCCGGGAACGCCTCCCCGGTGGCCGGCTGCGGGGGGTAGTGGTGAACAACCGGGTGTCCAACGTAGCCACTCCTGCCGGGTATCACGACGCGGTCACGATCGCCGACACCTTTGCCCGGGCCTTCTCGCTCCCCGAAACCGAAGTGCTTTCCGTCTCGACGGGCGTGATCGGATGGTCCCTGCCGGTGGAGGAGATGGTACCGGTCATAACCGGTATCGCCGATCACGAGGTCTCCCCGGCGGCGTTCGCCCGGGGAATCATGACCACCGACCGGTACCCGAAGCTCGCTTCCGCCGCCGATCCCGGCGGACCGCGGATCCTGGGCGTCGCGAAAGGGGCGGGGATGATCGAGCCGGATATGGCGACGATGCTCGCGTTTTTTGTTACCGACGCGATCGTCGATGCGACGGTGATGGATCACGTCTTTCGACGCGTCGTCGATGAGACGTTTAACACGATCTCCGTTGACAGTGACCAGAGCACGAGCGATATGGTTATCCTCCTCGCGAACGGCGCTTCCGGTGTCTCCCTCGACGCCGATGCATTTGAAGCGCTCCTCAGACCCCGTGCGGAAGCGCTGGTGGAAGATATCGTCCGCAACGGCGAGGGTACCGCCCACGTGATCGAGGTCTCGATCGCCGGCGTTCGGGATCGCCGCCTGGCGCGGGAGATCGGAAAACATATCGTGAATTCTCCCCTCGTGAAGACCGCGATCTACGGGAACGACCCGAACGTCGGGCGTATTCTCGCCGCATGTGGTGATGCTCTCCACCATCTCGATCGCGACGAGACGATCGATCCGTCGACGATGTCGATCGCGATCTTCGGAGAGGAAGTATACCGGGACGGAGCGTTCCACCTCGACGGTGCGCGGGAACGGCGCCTGTCGGAGGCGCTCATCCGGGCTTCCTTCGATCCTGCGTTCTCCGGGTGCCCCCAGCCGAGTGAAACGGTGGATATCGTGATAGCCTTCGGGGACGCCGATCGTGCCCCGGCGGCACCTCCCGTACGGGTCCTTGGAAGCGATCTCAGTTACGAATACGTTCGGGAAAACGCCGACTACCGAAGTTGATGCCGATGCCGGGGGTTGCCTTCAACACCGGAAACCGAAAAAGGAAGTGAATAAGCCGATGCCTACACAAGAAACGACGGGACTTGATATCCAGATAAGACGCGCCCAGGATCTGATACAGAAGGGGCGGGACGAGCTTGGCCGGCGAATCGTCGGGCAGAAGGCGATGATCGACGGGCTTCTCACCGGGATTCTCGCGGGGGGCCACGTACTCCTCGAAGGCGTTCCCGGACTTGCCAAAACGCTGACGGTGAAGAGCCTCGCCGAAGTCCTCGACGCCGGCTTTCGCCGGATCCAGTTTACTCCTGACCTCCTTCCCGCGGACCTGATCGGAACGATGATCTACCGGCGGGAGACGGAGGAGTTTGTACCCCGGAAGGGTCCGATCTTTTCCAATATCGTTCTCGCCGACGAGATCAATCGCGCCCCCGCCAAAGTCCAGAGTGCGCTTCTCGAGGCGATGGAGGAACGGCAGGTGACGATCGGGGACACCACGTACCCGCTGGACGATCCGTTCTTCGTGCTGGCCACGCAGAACCCGATCGAACAGGAGGGTACCTATCCGCTTCCGGAGGCGCAGCTCGACCGGTTCATGCTGAAGCTCTTCGTAGACTATCCCTCGACGGAGGAGGAGCGGGAGATTCTGCGGCGTGTCGGGGTTCCCCGGGAGATGGAGCTCCAGAAGACGATCTTCCGGGGAGATATCAGGAAACTCCGGGAGATCATCTCCCGGGTGAAGGTGGATGAGCGCATCGAGGATTATATCGTCCGAATTGTGACCGCCACTCGGGGCGACGATGAACGCGTATCGATGGGACCCCTCCGGTACGTGGATTTCGGTGCATCTCCCCGGGCAAGTATCTACCTCTACCGGTGCGCCAAGGTCCGGGCCGTCTTTGCGGGTCGTTCATACGTGATCCCTGAAGATGTGAAAAGCGTCGCTCCCGACGTTCTCCGGCATCGTATCGTTCTCTCCTACGAGGCGGACAGTGAGGATCTCAGTAGTGACGATGTGATCGCCATGTTCCTTTCGAACGTATCCGTACCGTAACAGTTCTATGCCCCGGCACCGGTTCAATCCGCTCCAGCAATTACCCAGTCGCGCCCGTCTCAGACGTCTGCAGATCGTTGCACAGCGCCTCGTGGAGAATTTGCTCGCCGGGAACTATCGCTCTGTCTTTCGCGGACCCGGAATCGAATTCGACGAGGTGCGAGAGTACGTAGAAGGAGATGATACGAGGTTGATCGACTGGAACGTCAGTTCCCGATTTGGCCAGGTATACACAAAGACGTTTCGCGAGGAACGGGAGATGACCCTCTTTCTCGTCCTCGATATCTCCCGCTCCCTCGATTACGGTTCACAGACGCGTTCGATGCGAGAGATCGCTCTGATCGCCTCCGCGCTGTTGACCCTGGCGGCGGTTGAGAACAACGACAAGGTCGGTGGCGCGTTGTTTGCCGGCAGGACGGAGTCGTGGATTCCCCCGGCGAAAGGCAGGAGTCACGCGATGCGCCTCCTCCAGGAGATCGTTGCCACCGAACCACGGTCTGAAGGGTCGAACCTTGCCGACACGTTGAAGTTGGTAACGGAGTCGCTGAAGCGTCGTGGCATCGTGGTGGTCCTTTCCGATTTCCTCACCGCTGATTACCACCGGGAACTCGCGATCCTCGCGAGACGACACGATGTGATCGCGATCAGAATCAGTGATCCCGTCACCGAGAACCTTCCGGTCTTCCCCTTTCTCTCCGTTGCGGACCCCGAGACGGGAGAGACCCTCGAAATCGACGGAACCTCCCGGCGGTACCGCTTCGAGTTCGACCAGTTCTGGCGTCGGCAGAGACAACAGTGGCTGCGGGAGTGTCGTCGCCTCGGCATCTCGGCGATAGAGATCAGCACCGTCGACGAGGTCGCGGAGCGGCTGATCGGCTTCTTCCGGAGGCGACGGACGCGATGAAGATTCCCGTGCGGCCCGTCTGCCGTCGAAAGGTCCTGTATACGGCACTGGTTCTCTTCTTCTTCACTGCGGGGTTTGTTGTTCCTCAAAGCGTCTCACAGGTCGTCTTTCTGCCTCAGACCTATTACGTCGGAGATCGTGTTGAAGCTCGAGTGGTCGTTCGGGGAGTCGCCGCCTCGGACGTCTCGGTTCCGGAGGATCTCCCCGACTACGGGTGGGTTGTGATCGACTCGGTGGCTCTGGTGGAACGGCCCGACGGAGTGGAGGTTCGCATCCTCTTCCAACCGTTTTTCGTCGGAACCAGAGAGCTTCCTCCTCTTGATCTTGAGGGGTACCTCCTTACCGGCGTAAGCGCCTTTGTAACGAGCGTTGCCCCCGAAGAGGGAGAACTCCAGCCCGCGTCGGTGCGGGATCAGCTCGTCCTCCCGGGAACGCAGATCCAGATAGCCGCAGCCCTTACCGTCGCTGTCGGGGCGCCGTTACTGATCTTTCTCGCAGGAGGATGGGGCAGGCGCTTCAGGGACCACCTCGTCCGGCGATACCGCGAACGGCGCCCCTACCGCGTGTTCCTTCGATCGGTCCGGGCCCTTGTCGGCGAGATGCACGGACTCGACGGAAAATCATTCTACATTCGTCTCCTCGATCTGTTCCGCGTCTATCTGGACGCGCGCTTCGCTGCGGGAGTTCGTTCGGCGACAACGGGGGAGCTGGATCACGTGCTCAGCCGTGCGGGGTTTGCACCGGGACTTCGACGTTCCATCATCGACCTCTTTCAGTTCGGAGATCTCGTCAAATTTGCGCACCGCCGGGTGACCCTGAACGAACGGAACGGTCACATCGAGGAGATGCGAAGGATTGTGGAGACGCTCCAGCGTCACGGTCCGGGAGGTCCTGATGTGGATTCTTGAACGTCCGGGGTACCTCCTGCTCGTGTTGCTTCTTCCGGTGCTGATCTACTATCGCCACTTCTGGCCACGCCGAGGCGGACGGATCCTCTTGCCCTTTTCACTGTGGGGAGGAGAGCGGTTTCGGGGCCCCGTCACCGTTCGCCGCGTCATCGTGCGTCTGGCGGCGTTCCTCTTCTGGGGAGCATGGATTCTGCTCATTCTCGCCCTCGCCGGCCCGACCAGGACGGAGCGAGAACGAGTCTATCTGAGCAGGGGTGCGGATATCGTGCTTGTCGTCGATCAGTCGGCGAGCATGGCGGCCCAGGATTTCCAGCCGGTCAATCGGTTTGCCGCGTCCCAGGCGGTGATCAGACGGTTTATCGAACAGCGCGTCAACGATCACATCGGCCTCGTCGGATTCAGTGCCGAGGCGGCCCTCAGAGTGCCTCCGACGCGTCAGTACGACCATCTCCTCGCCTCACTCGAAAGTATGAAGCTCATGGAACTGGGCGACGGAACCGCGATCGGGATGGGCGTCGCCCTCGCAACGTTGCACCTGCAAGGCAGCGACGCCACGCGTCAAGCGATCATCCTGCTGACCGACGGCGTCAACAACGCCGGCGAGATATCCCCCGAAGCGGCTGCAGAGGTCGCAGGACGGGAGGGCGTGCGAATCTACACGATCGGAGTCGGCAGCGGGCGGGAAGCGGCGATCGAAGTGAGAGATCCCGAGGACGGGCAACTCTACCGCGGCACGATCCGGGACGGATACGACGAGGAGACCCTCCAACGGATCGCCGAGCTGTCGGGAGGTCGATATTTCTCCGCCGGCAGCCCCGGTGCCCTCGAGGCGATCTTCAACGCGATCGGAACCGCCGAGGAGACGGAGCGACGGGTTCGTGTCGAGGTACGTCGGTACCCGCAGCACCGGATGTTGATCCTTATCGCGCTCCTCCTCCTTACCGGTGACCTTGTTCTTCGTCGCATCCTTGGAGGGTACGCCCCGTGACGTTCGAGTATCCCCATCTGTTGTGGTATCTTCTCGCCCTGCCTGTCGGTGGAGTGATCGTCCTCGTCTCGATTCGCCGAAGCCTTCGTACGATCGACGATATGACCGGAGATTACCGGCGACGGGAGATACAGGCGGTGAATGTCGTCCGGTATTTCGTGAGCGCCGTTCTT
>JBKHFT010000024.1:0-28877 GCA_046540055.1 Alkalispirochaeta sp. | reverse complement strand
CGGGTCATGGAACCCTTTTTCCTCGACGTCTTCATCGCCCTGGTCCTGGCGAATATCTTTCGGGGACCCTTCCGGGGCCTCGCGGGGCGTACCGGACACCCCCGCCTTGCAGCGGCCCTCACGATCGCGCTCGTCTTCATCACCGTTGCATTGCCACTGGCGATGATCGTCACCCTTGTCACCGCCGAACTCGCGCGGGCGACGGCGAACTTCCAGGGAAACTGGGGGTCGATCCGGGAATCGTTGCACATCCCTGAGGTGGTCGAAGCGGTACGAGCGCTCCCGATTATCGGGCCGGTGGTGGCCGAAAGCACAGACGGAGAGATCTCGTCCCAGATCCGCACGATTCTCTCACAGGCGGGAGACTCGGTGATGCGGGTGTTTCAGCAATCCCTCAACAACATCGCCACGGCGGTATTCAACTTCTTCATCATTCTGCTTCTGCTTTTTTTCATGTTTCTCGACGGGAACCGTGCGGTAAAGCGTGTCTACGAGACGCTGCCGATCGCGAACCGGGAGATCGACCAGATCGTCGCCGAAACGTTTTCCACCACCGGCGCCACCCTCATCAGCACGATCATCATCGGCCTCCTCGAGGGGGCGCTTGCGACGGTGCTCTTCGTGGTGTTCGGTCTGCCGAGCCCTTTCTTCTGGGGGGTTGCGACGATGATCCTCTCGATGATCCCCCTCATCGGTTCCAACCTGATCATCATTCCCGCAGGCGTGGCTGTGATGATCGGAGGCGGTGTGGTCCAGGGAATCGTAATCGTCGCCGCCGGCGTTGTGGGCGTTGCGATCACCCAGAATATCGTGAAACCGAAGCTCCTTGGGGACCGGTCGGGATTGCACCCGGCCCTCGCGCTCCTGGCGACGTTCGGGGGTATCGCGTGGCTCGGGGTGATCGGATTTCTGGTCGGCCCGGTTCTCGCGTCGCTTTTTATCGTGGTGTGGCGACAGTTTTCCCGGCGGTACAAAACGATTCTGGCGCTCAAGAACGGCGACAGCGACGGCGACAGCAACAGCGACAGCAACGAGACACCGGCTGATCCCGCCTAGCTGTTGAACTTGAAGAACATAACGTCCCCGTCTTTCACGAGGTACTCTTTACCTTCCTGGCGAAGTTTACCCGCTTCGCGGACCTTCTGCTCGCTCCCGTAGGTAAAGAGGTCTTCGACGTGGTACGTCTCGGCGCGGATGAATCCTTTCTGGAAGTCGGTATGGATCACTCCCGCCGCTTCCGGCGCGGTGCCCCCTGCCTTGAACGTCCACGCCCGGATCTCCTTGGGTCCGGCGGTAAAGAAGGTTCGCAGGCCCAGACCGGCGTACCCCTTCCGGATCAGCAGCGAAAGCCCCGGCTCGGTGAGTCCCGCATCGTGGAGAAACTCGGTGCGCTCCTCGGGGGTCTCGAGAGCGGCGATCTCCGCTTCGAGCTGACCGCAGATGCGCACCACCTCCGCCCCTTCTCCGTCGGCGATCGTCCGTACCGTCGCCTCATAGGGGGAACTCCCGTCGAGGCCCGACTCGTCGACGTTACAGACGTAGAGCACCGGCTTCGCCGTCAGGAGGTGCAGATCCCGCAGGAGCGCCCATTGCTCCGGGGAAAGGTTGAGGGCACGAGCGGGACGCCCGTCTTCGAGATGGTTCGCCACCGTCGCAAGAAGCGGTTCGAGGGCGCGTGCCCGGGCGAGGACCGCCTTGTCCGCAGATTTCAGCTCCTTTTCGAGGCGCTCCCGACGACGCCCCACCGTCTCGAGGTCCGCGAGGGCGAGCTCGATATCGATCGTCTCGATGTCACGGGCAGGGTCGATGGAACCGTCGACGTGGGTGATATCGTCGTTGTCGAAACAGCGCACCACGTGGGCGAGGATCCCCGTCTCGCGGATGTGGGCGAGAAACTGGTTTCCCCGCCCCTCGCCCTTGCTGGCACCGCGAACGAGGCCGGCGATATCGACGAACTCCACCGTGGTGGGGACGATCTTTTCGGTGGGGATGATCTCCGCCAGCCGATAGAGACGCTCGTCCGGGACGGGAACGATCCCGACGTTGGGATCGATCGTACAGAAGGGGTAGTTCGCAGCTTCCGCCTGTACCGCGGTGAGGGCTGAGAAGATCGTGGATTTACCGACGTTGGGAAGACCAACGATTCCGACGTTCAATGGCATGGGCCGCGGAGTATAGCACAGCACCGCTCTCAACCGCTATACTCCACGACGATGACGGATATCACGTCCCTTGAAGAACTCCAGGGCCTCCTTGCACGGGAACCCTTTGTCCTCACCTACTTTTCCCGCCCCGACTGCGGGGTCTGTACCGCCCTGAAACCGAAGGTTCGGGAGATGATCGACGAACTGCCGCGGGCAACGTCGTACTACGTCAACCTCGACCGCTTCCCCGAAGCGGCGGGAGCGTACTCGATCTTCACAATCCCGGGGATTCTCGTCTTCGTCGACGGGAAGGAAACGATCCGGGAGGCACGTTACGTGAGCGCCCCGGACCTGGAACAGAAGATGTACCGGTTGTATGACCTCAAGTTTGACGAGTAGTACCGATCGCAGATCCCGGCGGGCTGTCTTTCTCGTACTGACGATCCTGGTGACCATCGCGGGGCATCTCCCGGGACAGCCGGTGAAGAAGGGGCGCGTACCGGCGCTCCCCTTCGGAGAACCCCTTGCCGAAAGGATCTCCGTTGTCGGGGAGCTGCCGGTGTATCAGGGGTACGACCTCGTGGTGACCGACGAGATCTTTGCGATAGGCATCACGATCTCCGGTGCCCCGGCGGATCTTGACCTTCTCCTCTACGACGACGCGAACGAACTGATCGCCTACTCGGAGTATCCCCTGTACAACGAAGAGTTGATGATCAGCAGGATCTCCGATTATCCCCTCGAGTCGGGCCGGTACCGCCTGGAGGTTGCCTACCAGTACAGTCGCCCGCCGCGACCGGAAGGGGTCGCTCTGACGGAGATCCCCTTCACTCTTACGGTAGATGCAGTGCGTCCTGCGACGGAGACGCGCCTGCGCCCCGGCCGGAACCGGCAGGGCCGCCTCGTTCCCGAGGAAGGGATGATCCGGATCTACCGGATCGACGTTCCTTCCGGCACGCAGGTGCTCCGGATCGATCTCTCCGAGAGCGACGCGGACCTCGATCTCTTTCTCCGGAAGGACTACCCCGCGGTGGATCCCTTTCTCGCGGAGTACTGGTCACAGTCGGTGCGCTCCACGGAGGTGCTCATCGTCGACGAATCCTCCGCCCCGCCGCTGACGGGCGGTACCTACTACGCGACGGTGATCGACCAGATCTCGAACCACTATCCCGCCGATTTCCGGATCAGCGTCCACTCCGGGAGGGATGCTCCGGAGCACCTCCTTCGGGAAACCACGCCTCCCGTTGCGGTCACCCCCCTCGACCGGCCCCTCCGCGCCACGGTGGAGATCCTTTCCCGCTATGGCGGCGGGTCGGGAGTGATAGTCGACCCTCGGGGGTATATCCTCACGAACTACCACGTCGTCCTATCCGATTCGGGTGAGCCCGCCGACAACCTTACCGTCGGAATCAGTAGCGACTACGGTCGCCCCCCGGAGGAGCGGTACCTCGCGGAGGTCGTTGATACCGCAGAGGACCGGGATCTCGCGCTGCTGCGCATCACCTCCGGTCGATACGGGGAGGCGCTCCCGCAGAACCCTCGGTTCGTCTACCTCGAACCCCGTTTCGACGACATACCGGAGATCGGAGAGAGTCTGCGCTTTATCGGATACCCGTCGATCGGCGGAACCGGGTCGCGGGCGTCGATCACCTACACGAGGGGGACGGTAGCGGGGTACCAGGACGTGCCCTTCGGGCGGCTGATCAAGACCGACGGGGAAATCAACGAGGGTAGCAGCGGCGGCGCGGCGCTGGACGAGGCGTTTCGCCTGGTGGGGATGCCGACGGAGGTGGTCGGTCTCGACGCGGGGCAGCTGGCGTACATCTATCCGGTGACGGCGATCCCCGAGGAGTGGCGCCGGCTTCTGCGGCGGTAACGGTTACCGCGACGCGGTGCGGGAAAAAGGAGCGGGCCTCACACGGCGGGGCCCCCGGGCCGGTGAGGGGTCTACCACGACGCGGTGCGAGGGCCGCGGAGCCCGCGGCGCCGGCGCCACTCCCGGTAGAGCACCTTCGCAAGGCGGTGAAGATCGGCGGAGTTGGTCTTGATCACCCGCCTTGCCATCGCCTCGATCGCCGCGATGTTCTCGGGGCGCGCGTCGTCCATCTCCTCCGATACGACATCGATATCGAAGTTGATGCGGTAATAGTCGATACGAGGCAGGTTCTTGAGAGCGTGCGCCGCCGACTCGCTCTGCCCGTCCATCATGAACGAGAGCATCGGGACCCCCTGAACCGGAGAGACCCAGTCGAGGTATCCCCACTTCCGGATCGCGTCGTGGGCGAACCGTCTGCCGCTGCGACCGGTCCCGATCGAGAGAATCACGTACCGTCGGGCGTGGCGCCATATCTTCCGTGCTTCCACGTACGCGCTCAGAGCGGGGTTGTTCGCCACAAGGCCACCGTCGAGGAACGAGAATTTCCGTCCCGAGAGGGAGGTGATCTCGGCGCCTTGGAAAAAGGTAGGCGCCGCCGATGTTGCCCGGGCGACGTCCTTCAGAAAGAAGTCCTCCGGCGGGTCGTGCTTCTCCCGGAGGGCGCGGTTTTTCCTCAGGGCGGCGTCGGTGTAGTGCTTGAAGAAGTAGGGCCCGCGGTTGTCGGTGTCGTAGGCGGTGACAAGGACGTTTCCGGTACAATCCTGCAGTCTCTGATCGCCGAAAAGATCCTCCAGGACCGACTCGAGGGGAAGGGCGTCGTACTTCTCGGCGAACGCCTGCCGCATGGCGCGTACGGAGGCGAAGCGGGAGATCGGGAAGATCGTCCGGGAATGGCGCCGGTACGTCTCGGCGATATCGTCGGCGGTATAGGGATTCTCTTTCGCGAAGCCGAGAGCGAGGAGCGCCCCCGTCGAAGTGCCGGCGAAAAAGTCGAAGATGTCGGCGACGGTCGGCCCCGGAGCGTGGAGACGGCCCCAGAGGCGCCGCTCCACGGGGGAACCGTCGGGTTCCCGTCGGGTGCGGCGGATTCTCCGGCGGATGATCCCGTCGATCATACCGATCCGGCGCATCAGGTCCCGCACGATGAGCGCGGGAACGAGACCGCGGACGCCCCCTCCATCGACGGAGAGGATCGTCACTACCCCGCGTTTCATCAGGCCCGGAACATCCCCTGAAGATGCTGGTCAACCTGTTCGAGGGCTCCACGGTACTGGTCGTCGAGCTGCCCGAGATGATCCTGGAGGACCCGGGAGAACTCGGGGTCACTCGCAGGATCGAGCTTCACCGGGCGACCGTACTGCTGCGAGAGCTGCTGCTCTTTCTGTTTGATCCGCGGCTCGTACTGACGGCGAAGCCCTTCGATCACCTGGTTGCGGTCGTCGAGGTACTGCCTGAAAAACTGTTCCACCTGCCCTAACAGATCCCGGACCACACTCTTCTCTCCGAGGAGCTCTTCGAGAACGGTCCGGATCGTGCCGAGTTTGGCGAGGTCCGTCTCAGACTGGGGAAGGGTAAGATTGCTCCGGGCGACGCCGAAGAGGCCTTCCCGGACCCAGGTGCGGCGATCCTTCGGAATCTCTTTCAACGCCTTGTGCAGATCAAAGGTCGATTCCTCCTGGAGGCGCGCAAAGAGCCGCTTTCCGTCGTTCTGTGCATCGTGGCGCCGAAGACTTTCGGGGTCACTCTTGATATCCTTCGTTCGCTCCAGGGCGAGTTCGAGGGCGGATTTTATTTCTCCCATGGCCAAAATATACAGTTTTTTCCCATCTTGAGAAAGCGGCGGTATACAAACGCGTTGTAGAGAGGGTGTGTTTGTCAAAGAGATAGCGGCGGATACGATGCCGCAGGGGAACGATCGTCCCCGGGAACGAATTCTTCACGCCGGGGCCGACGTCCTGAGCGACCGGGAGCTCCTCGCGGTACTGATCGGAAGCGGTATCCCCGGGTGTAACGTGTTTAAACTGGCCGGAGTGGTCCTCGCCGCCCTCGAAGAGGACCAGTTCCGCAGCGACCCGCACCGGTTGATGCTGATCCCCGGGATGGGGCCGGCCAAGGTGAGTCAGCTCACCGCGGCCCTGGAGTTCTCCCGGCGCGTCTTCGCTCCCCGAAACTACCGCATCCGCCACCCCGCAGACGCGCTGCCCCTCCTCCACCACTACGCCGACCGCCCGCAGGAGCACTTCATCGTGATCACCCTCAACGGCGCCCACGAGGTGATTTCGGTGCGGGTGGTGTCGGTGGGACTTGTGAACAGGACGCTGGTCCATCCCCGGGAGGTGTTTGCCGATGCGATAAAGGATCGGGCGGTCGCGGTGATCTGCGCCCATAATCATCCCAGTGGGCGCGTCCAGCCCAGCGGCGAAGACCACGCGGTGACGCAGTCCCTCCAGGAGGCGGGGGATATCCTCGGGATCCGGCTCCTGGACCACATCGTCTTTGCAGCAGGGGGGCACTACAGTTATCTTGATCACGGGATGTTGTAGGATAGAACGATCGACTTGCACACTCCCTCAGGGTGTACCACACTGTTCGTATGGCCACTCTCCCCCACCGCGATCCCGCCGCACCGGTTGCGGAGCCGAAACGTCCGAAGAATCGGGTCCTCCTCGTCTCGGGAAGCCCCCGCCGCGGCGGCAACACCGACACGATCCTCCGAATGTGCGCGACCGTTCTCGCCGAGGGATCGATACCCACCGAGACGGTTCGACTCTGTGACATCAAGATCAACCCCTGCACGGGTTGCGAACTGTGCCGGAAGAGCGGGACGTGCTCCCGCTTCTCCGACGGAATGAACGAGCTCTACCCGACGATCGAAGAGTGCCGGGGACTGATCATCGCCTCACCGACGTATAACTACACGGTAACCCCCGAGGTGAAGGCGTTCATCGACCGTTACTACCCGTACTTCGAGTTCACCGAACCGCGTCCGGGGCCGTACCGCCCGCGCCTTGCCGGGCAGGAGCGACTGATGATCCCGATCGGGATCTGCGAACAGAACGAGGCGTCGGAGATGCGCTACACCATTCCGGTGATGCGGGACGCCCTCGAGGTTATCGGCTACGAGACGGTGACGGAGATCGCCGTGACGGGGCACTTTTATGCAGGGACCGTCGCCGACGACGAGGTCGTTCTGCAGCGGATCACCGAGGGTATGACGGAGATGGCAACCCGCCTCGGGGTCGGGGAATCGGCAGCGGACCGGACTGCCGGGTCCGACCGCTGAAGTCCCGGGGCTACCCGGGACTGTCGGCACGGGCGCCCCTCCGGCCCCCCTGAGGACTAGGCGTTGTCCCCGAGACGGAAGTCGCCGCCGCCGGCGTTGGCCTGATCCTCGCGTCCTCCGTGATCCTGCTCCGACGGTGCGGAGGCCGATTCACTGTCCGAACCACCCTCGCTCCCGGCACCGATATCGATTCCGGCTCCCGGGGGTAACGCTTTCGGCTCCTCCGGTGCGGCAATCTGCGCCTTCTCGCTCGCTTTTTTCTTTACCCGGAACTGGATCTTGCCCTTCCGGACGCCGACGACGATGTGGTCTCCCTCGGAGAAGCGGCGTCGCAGGATATCCATCGAAAGAGGATCCTCGATGTCCCGCTGGATCGTCCGTCGGAGAGGGCGCGCCCCGTATTTGACGTCGTACCCCTCGGCGATCAGCAGATCCCGGGCGGCGCGGTTTACTTCGAGGGTGATGTCCCGTTCGGCCAGACGCATCTGTACCTCGCCAAGGAGAATATCGAGGATGTTTCGCACCTCCTGGTCCTGGAGGCTGTGGAACACGACGATCTCGTCTACGCGGTTGAGGAACTCCGGCCGGAAAAGGCGGCGCAGCTCGTTCATCGCGGAAGCCTTGATCTCCCGATAATCCATCACCCCCTCGTCCTTGCGGAACCCGACGGAGGACTCCCGGGTGATCTCCCTCGCCCCGGCGTTGGAGGTCATGATGAGTACCACGTTCCGGAAGTTGACCTTGTGGCCGAGGTTGTCGTGGAGCTCACCCTCCTCGAGGATCTGCAGGAGGATATTGAACACGTCGGGGTGCGCTTTCTCGATCTCGTCGAGGAGCACCACCGCGTACGGCTTCCGTCGGATCTTCTCGGTGAGGACACCACCCTCATCGTAGCCGATGTACCCGGGAGGGGCGCCGACCAGGCGGGAGACGTTGTGTTTCTCCATGTAGTCCGACATGTCGATCCGGATCAACGCCTCGTCACTGCCGAAGAGAAACTCCGCCAGGGTCTTCGCGAGGAGGCTCTTTCCGACACCCGTCGGTCCGAGAAAGATGAAGGACCCCATCGGCCGTTCCGGAGCGCTCAGTCCGGTGCGGCTGCGCCGGATCGATCCGGCGATCGCCTTGATCGCGTCGTCCTGGCCTATCACCCGTTTGTGGAGCTCTTTCTCGATATCGAGGAGCTTTTCACTTTCGCTCTGAGCAAGACGCACAAGGGGTATCCCCGTCATCTCGCTGAGGATGTAGTTGATGTCATCGGAGTCGACGATGCTCTGTTCGCTCCGGAGGGAAACTTTCCACTGGCTTCTGAGGTCCTCGACGCGCTGCTTGAGTTGTCGCACCTCGTCGCGCACCGCCGCGGCGCGCTCGTAGTTCTGGCTGTTCACCAGGGCGAGCTTCTCGCCGTTGAGGCGCTCGATCTCCTGTTCGAGTTCGGAGATCTCCGTCGGTCGGATGCTGTTGTCGATCCGCTTCCGGCTCCCCGCCTCGTCGATCAGGTCGATCGCCTTGTCCGGGAGAAACCGGTCCGCGATATATCGCCGGGAGAGTGTAGCAGCAATCTCGATCGCTCCGGGGGTGTAGGAGACGTTGTGATGCGCCTCGTAGTGCCCCTTGATTCCCTTGAGGATCTCGATCGTGTCATCCACCGTCGGTTCTTCGACGACGATGCTCTGGAAGCGCCGCTCCAGTGCGGCGTCCTTTTCGATGTATTTCTTGTACTCGTTGAGGGTGGTCGCACCGATACACTGGATCTCGCCCCGGGAGAGGGCGGGCTTCAGCATGTTACTCGCGTCGATCGCCCCTTCCGCGCCGCCGGCTCCGATGATCGTGTGGAGCTCGTCGATGAAGAGGATGATGTTGCCGTTGGCGGTGATCTCTTTCATCACCCGCTTCAGTCGCTCTTCGAACTCACCCCGGTATTTGGTACCGGCGATGAGGCTCGCAAGGTCCAGCGTCAGGACCCGCTTGCCCACCAGCACTTCCGGAGCGGTCCCGTCGTTGATCCTCTGGGCGAGGCCCTCCACGATCGCGGTCTTCCCCACTCCGGGTTCACCGATCAGGACGGGATTGTTCTTCGTGCGTCTCGCCAGGATCTGGATCACCCGCTGGATCTCTTTCGTCCGACCAACCACGGGGTCGAGTTTGCTCTCCCGGGCGAGACTGGTGAGATCCCGGGAAAACTCGTCCAGAGTCGGTGTAGTCTTTTTACCGGAGGTCGCCGTCGTCACCCGTCGGCGGCTTTGTCCCTGGGATGAACTCCCGGCACCCGCCGAGGCTCCCGCCGTCGCCTGCCCGGCGCCACCGCCGCCACTGAGCTCGGCGATCACGTCCCGGAGCATCTCGACTGTGACGTTGTATTCGGCGAGGAACTTTGCCGTCTCGCTGTCGGTTTCACGGCTGCAAGCAAGGAGAAGATGCTCGGTACCGATATATTCGTGTCCCAGGTTCCGCGCCTCTTCGGCGGAATCCTCGAGTACTTTTCGTCCCCGCGGCGACGGAGGCACGTCACCAAGGGTGAAGCCTCCACGCTTCTTGGGAATCACGTTCTCCAGATCGATCTGCATCCGCGCGGGATCGATCATCAGCTTCTCCAGCGCCTTGTATCCGAGGCCGCCGCCCTCTTTGAGCAGGGCGAGCATGATATGCTCCGGCAGGAGCTGGTCCGAATGGAACCGTTTCGCTTCGTCCTGGGCAAGGATCTGCAGCACCCGCTGCGCCCGTTGTGTAAGTCCTTTAAACATGTGTCGTTCTCCCCAACAATCGACGCATCAGATCCGCCCGCAGGACGTCGATCGGTACCGTCGTGTCTTCTGATTGCAGTATTCCGACCTGGCTGTCGCGACAGACAAACAGAGCGTCCGTCACCTCCGGCAGTCCCACCTCATCGATGTACCCGAGGGCAACACCCAGGCGGACGAGGGAAAGCAGGTCCATCGTTTCTTCCACGGCAAGCCTCCGGGCATGCCGGAGCGTTCCGAGAGCGCGACCGGCGGTATCCGCCAGTTCGCCACCGAGGCGGCGATCGAGCTCGCGTCGCGCTTCCAGCTCATAATGTAATAACCGCTCGGTATAATCTGCAAGCGCCGCGATCGGTTCGTCTTCGGATTCACCGAACGATGCGATCACCACCGCCGAATACAACGATCCATGAGGTTCGTCGCTGCGGCCGTATCGGTTCATGATCACCCGTTCGAGCTCCTCCCCGCCGGGAAGCTTCAGTCCCTCACTGTGTTCGATCCCCGGCAGATGTGCGACGGTCATCGCCGCAAGGCCGGTACCGACGCGGTCGATCTCGGGCGAAAGATACCCCAATTTGAGGGAGACCGCGTACTCGAGGTGCTCTTCCAGACGCTGATCGAGAACCGCCGCCTTCCGGCGTGCTTCGGCGAGGTCGAGGCCACCGGCAAACCCCGAGATTCGAAGGTGATCCGCCGTACCCAGCCGGATCAGAAGATCGTGCTCCCTGGAAATGATCGAAACCCCCGGGGTATCTCCGACGGCGAGTATCCCCCGATCTTCATAGAACGCGCGTAACGGTGAGCTCATATTCGCCCCGTCGATCAGGACGAACTCGTCGTCCAGGGCGTACAACGCGGTATCGATCGTTCGGCGAAGGGCAAGGATTCCGTCGGCGTTCAATCGGTGCTGGAAGGGAACCCCCTGGAGATTGCGGTTGAGACTGACCTGCGAGGCGAGCACCACCTCCCGGGCGGGACCGGTCAGGGAGTACCACGACGAGATGCGCGGTGATTCGGCGTGATCGATCATCGGTCGGCGCTACTCCGAACCGGTATCGTCACCGAGGGTCTGAAGCCTGTCCCGGAGTTCCGCAGCGGTCTCGAAATCCTCGGACTCCACCGCGAGGGAGAGCTCGTTGAGGAGCGTCTCCCGCTCCATGAAGAGGCGCCGATACCGCTGCAACCGCACCGGAATGCGGTCGGGATGGGTGTGTCCGCTTCGGTGGATCTGGAGGATCCGGTCGATCGAGTCGGCGAAGAGGTCGTAACATTGAGCGCACCCGACGCGGTGCCGCAGGAGCACGTCTTTGTTCGTCGTGCCGCAGTGGGGGCACTCGCTCTCGCCGGAGACGGGGTCGGCGGCGACAAAGAGGGCATCCATCAGATAGGCGACACCGACCGGTTGGGGTGGTACCGCGGAGATGCCGAGTTCCTCGGCGTGTCCGGCGGGGATCTCGATCTCTTCCCGCTTGCCGCCGACGACGCGTACAACTTTCACCGTTCTCACCGATCCACCTCGTTCACAAGACCTCTCATCGGGAAACTATACCACGTCTGACGAAAGGTACACACCTCCCCTGCCCCTATCCGTTATGGCGAAGGATACGATCCGGGACGATCCGGCTCGCACGACGCGCCGGGAGAAATCCGGCTGCCAACGCGACGAAGAGGGTAAAAAGAACCGATGCGAACACCGGGAGAAACCGGAGGGTCACCGGGATCTCTTCGAGGTAAAAATCGCTGCTGAGGAGCGTTACCGCCCGTCCCGCAAGGACCGAAACGATCCACTCGATTCCCTGGAGCACTTCGTTGATATTGTTCGCCAGAAGGAGACCCACCGCAGCGCCAATGACCGCTCCGGCGATTCCGATGAGCAACCCCGCGAGGACGAAGGCACGCGCGACCGAAGCGGCATCCACCCCGGTGGCGCGGAGGATCGCGATCTCCTGCTCCTTCTCGACCACGAGAAGCACCAGCGCCGAGGAAACGTTGATCGCCGCAACGACGACGATCATCGCCATCACCACGCTCAGGAGGTTGCGACTGGTGAGAAACGAGACGTACCGCCCCTGTTCGAGGGCGTACCAGTTCGCAACGAACCAGTCCTGCGGCACCACTTCGGAGAGGACGGCGACGACCCGTCGGGAGCGTTCGGCGGCCGCCCGCTCCGTGTCGGTGTGTTCGGCGGCGCCTTGGGCGGCGGCCGCCCGCTCCGTGTCGGTGTGTTCGGCGGCGCCCCGATCCGTGTCGTTTCGCCCGCCGGCGTACCCGGTACCGATCGAAGCAAGCCCCCGGTTGAACAGGGGATTCGGGAGGACGAACGGCTTCTCTACCTTGATCCCCACCAGATCACGGGCGCTCTCGTCCGGGATGATCCGGACCCCGCGCTCGTACGGTGCGAACACCCAGAGGCGATCCAGGTCGCGGTACCCCGAACTGACCACGCCGGTCACGGTAAAGCGGCTCACCCGAGGAAGCATTCGCCCCTCCCCGAGAGGGCGGACCGTAAGGATTCGCACTTCGTCGCCGGGGTGTACCCCGAGGCGGGACGCGATATGCGCTCCGAGCACCACCGAATCCGGATCGGAAAGGTCGAACGTGCCGGCGGCGACTTCCAGATATTCCCGCACCGCCGGATCGTCGTCCCAGAACGACGCTGAGACCGCCCGAAGGGTGACACCGCTCCGTCCGGAATCGGAGTAGATCAGTCCGAACCCCTGGCGTTCCGGTATCGCCAGGGTGACGCCGTCGATCTCACGGAGCTCCGAGGCAACGCTCCCGATCTCCTCGGGGTCGACGTCCCCCCGGGGAATCACCTGGAGATGGTAGCTTCCGACCTCGATGAAACGGCTGACGATCCCGGAGATCATGCCGTCGGCGATCTGCTGGACCACGACAAGGGGCACGATGCTCAGTGCAACTCCGAGGACGGCGGTGATCAGGCGACTCCGTCCTCGACGAGCTCCCCCGGCACGAGGATTACCCCCGAGGAAGCGCACCGCCAGGAGCATTACGCCGGAGAAAGACATCCGCTCTCCAGGCGCATCACCCGACCGGTCCGGCGTGCGAGGTCGGTGTTGTGGGTCACCAGAATCAATGTCCGGTTCTGCCGTGAGACCAGCTCGAAGAGGATCTCTTCGACGTGACGGGAGTGGGTATCGTCGAGGTTCCCCGTCGGTTCATCCGCGAGGATCAGCGCGGGATGGTTGATCAGTGCCCGGGCAAGGGCGACGCGCTGACGCTCTCCTCCGGAGAGTTGTGCCGGAAGGTGGTCTGTCCGTTCCGAGAGGCCCACCGCATCGAGGAGCTCCCGCGCTTCCCGGCGAAGCTCATTCCGGGAACGTCCGGATACCATCGCCGGAAGCATCACGTTCTCGAGGGCGGTGAAATCCCGGAGGAGGTAGTGAAACTGGAACACAAGCCCCACCGTGTGTGACCGGTACCGGTCGAGGTCACGTCCATCGAGGGCCTCCACCGCGGTCTCGCCGACGCGGATCGATCCGTCGTCGGGGGTATCAAGACCGGCGATCAGACTGAGGATCGTACTCTTCCCGGATCCGCTTTCACCGGTGAGGGCGACCTGCTCCCCCGGGGCAAGCTCCAGCGATACCTCTCGCAGGACCTGCAACCGTTCACTCCCGTTGGGGAAACTCTTTCGGACCGATTCCAGTCGTACGTGTACGCTCATCCGCTGCTCCTTGTGTCGTGGCACCCCTGCCGAAAGCCGTCACTCATTCCGCAACAGCTCCATCGGTTGTACCCGCACCACCGCCGCCGCAGCCCATCCGGCGGCGGCCACGGACACACCGATCGCCCCCACGGCGATCGCCAGAAGTTCCCCCGGGGCGATCTCGCGAGGGATCTCCTCGATATAGAAGTACGCCGGGGAGAACACTCGCATCCCCCGGTCGCCGAGGGTTCGCGTCACGATCTCCAACAGGGCAAAAAGCTCGTTCACCGTTCCCGAGATGAACAGTCCGATGGAGATACCGACGAAGGTACCGATGACGCCGATCAACCACCCCTCGAGAACGAATACGAGGCGGAGATCGCCTGCACCGGCTCCGATCGCCCGGAGGATCGCGATCTCCTCGCTCCGCTCGAGGATACTCCGCTTGAGCAACTGATAGATGTTGCCGGCGACGACGAGAAAGATAAGACCCACCAGGAAGATCATCATCGACTTTTCCATCCGGAGAGCACCAAAGATCCCCCGGTTGAACTCCCGCCACGTCGCGACCGTCGGGGTGGAGGTACCGTTATCCGTGGCGTTATCCCCTCGGTCCCCGTTGTCGGCGATCGCCGCGTTTTCGGGGACGGAGGAATCCCGGGTTCCGCCGTTCACCGCTGATCGAAGCTCCCGGACAACACCGTCGACGTCGATCCGATCGACATCAAAGCGGTCGCGAATCTTGATCCCGTATACCATCGGGTCGGTGGCGTTGAGTACGGTTCCGGCGGTTGCGAGGGAGACGAATCCCCAGGTCCGGTCGAAGTCGAGGTACCCGCTGCGAAACAGCCCCGCGACGGTAAGTTCTACCTCTTCCGGGCGAGAGCCGCCGGCAGGAATATGAGTCACCGCGATCGTGTCGCCGACACGGGCCCCCAAGGCACGGGAGAGCTCGCTGCCGATCACGATCGTTCCGGGGGTGGCGATATCGAACGCACCGCCTGCAACGCGGATCTGCTCCGCTGCGCCGGTGTCGATCTCCAGCCATTCCTCCGGGACCGCCCGGATCACGATACCCTGAGGATCCGGCCAGTACCCCCGTGCGAGGGTCTGTATCTCTCCGAAGGGTACCACCGCGACGATCTCGTCGGTACCGTTGATGCGGTTACTGCCGGAGTCATCAGAGCTGCGTTCTTCGCCGGTACCCCCCGGGTGATCCTCACCGGCCTCGCCTTCTCCGCCATCGAGGTTGCGGTCACGTCCAGCGCCTCCGGCTCCGGTCCCCGCTTCGGACGCATACTCCCGCAACGGTATTTCCGTCTCGATGCGGATGTGAAACGAGTTCAGTTCGAGAATATTCTCGATCGTACCGAGCTGGAACCCGTTCATGACCGCGAGAACCACCACCAGTGTTGCGACCCCGGCGGCGATCCCGGCGATCGCAAGGCCCGCAGCACCGCCCCGACGGTTCGGTCCCGACCGGACAAGACGGCGGGCAACGTGGAATATCCAGGACTTCACGGCTCTTCCACCCGGATCACCTCACCGTCGGAGAGAATCTCCCGACGGTAGATCGCATCGTCTCGGTAGTACTCACGGATGACGGGAACGCCGTTCCGGTATCGGGTGGTGCTCCCGTTTCCGGCACCGTCACGTTCCTCCGTTACCACCGGTATTCCCGCAACCCGTCGTTCCATCGTGTACCCTCCGTCGCGTTCGTAGTCCCACCGTTCGGTGCGCTCCACGCCGTTCTCCACCGCCGACAGTTCGATCAACCGACCGTCATCATCGAAGCGGCGGGATACCGATGTGACAACCCGACGTCCCTGCCGTCGCTCCTCGAAGGTGATCCGGCCGTCGGTGTAACGGTAGGTCTCCCGAATATCCCCCGCAAGGACCCGCCGTTCGGCAAGCCCCGAGTCGTCGTACTCGAACCACTCTTCCCGGACCGGCGCTCCTGCCGGTTCTTCTCGCCGGGTATAGACGGGCCTGCCGGCGTCGTCAAAACGACGGATCTCTACCAGCTCCCCCCGATCGACGTACTCGTCGCTCCCGGCCGTCACCGGCCCGTACCGATGGGAGACGCATGCTCCGTCGCCGTCGCAGCGGTACACCTCGCGGATCGACCCGTCGGAACGACGGCGAAACTCTTCAGTGAAGAGCGTCTGCTCCTCGGCATCGAAACGCTCACGCACCCGGGGAAGCCCGTCGGCGTCGAGGTACAACCGCTCCCCGCCCCGATACTCGCCGTACCGGTACAGCGAAACGGTTTCCTCCGTCCGTCGGGCACCTGGGGCGTCGCGTTCCACCGATACCGCCCAGTGAACCTCCTCTATCGGGCTGCTACCGATCGGGTCCCGACGAATCATATCCGGGTCGGAGGCGTACCACATCGGTTCGGCCACTACGATCGGCGCCGAGAGCACCCCTCCGATCACAACGAGCAGGACCGTGAAGACCGGGGTGTTTCGTCCTGGCGCCGTCCCGGATCGCATCATTGTCCCAGGAGTGACTCCACATACTCCCCGGGATCGAACCGTTCCAGATTGTCGTACCCCTCGCCGGTGCCGATCCACGCGCAGTTGACTTTGATCTGCCGCGCCAGAGGGACGAGAATCCCGCCCCGGGCGCTGGAGTCGAATTTCGCCAGGAGTACTGCATCGATACCCACCGCCTCGTGGAACATCTCCGCCTGCCGCAGGGCGTTCTGTCCTGTAGTAGCGTCGATCACCAGAAGCTTCCGGTAGTTTACATCGTCACCGGCAAGCTTCCGTACGATCCCGTGGATTTTTTCGAGCTCCCGCACCAGGTCGGCGCGGTTGTGCATCCGTCCGGCGGTGTCGGCGAGGACGATCCGCTCCCCCCGGGATCGCGCGCTCGAAACCGCGTCGTAGATCACCGCTCCCGCGTCCGCGCCGGTCGATTGCCGTACCAGGCGCACCCCCAGCCGCTCCGCGTGGGTTGCGATCTGCTCCACCGCGGCGGCGCGAAAGGTGTCTCCCGCAGCGAGAACGATTCCGAGGTCCGGATACTCCGCCTTGTATCGGTGAGCGAGTTTGGCGAGATTCGTCGTCTTCCCGACGCCGTTCACTCCGAGGACGAGGATCACGTTCAGTTTTTCCGGGTCGATCGTCACCTCAACGGGAGTGAGTTCCGCCCGAATCATCTCCTTCAGAACCGCGAGGATCTCCTCCCGTCCGCCGCGACCGGCGCTCCGCTGCAACCGGTCGGAGAGCTCCATTGTGAACTGCGCGCCGAGATCAGCTTCAATGAGGAGGTCCTCGAGTTCCTCGTAGAGCTCCTCCGTATCGCCACCGCGGGAAAAGAGATCCCGAATCCGTCGTCCGAAACTTTTCTTCTTCATCTGCTCCTCATACCGCACCGCGTGCGTTATTGCTCGTGGTACTCCTGGGCGGTCTGAATGTAGTCCACAAGGCGCCATATCATATGGGTAAAAAGCCCGGCGCTCAAGGCGAGACTTCCGTAGTATCCGTAGAACAGGGTATCTGCCTCTCCCTGCATCCGCTCCTGTTCCTCGACGGAAAGATCCGAACGAGCTACCCCTCCCGGATAGAGCCCCCCGTAGTCCTGGTACGTTCCGTAGAGGATGATCGGCACCCCGACCGAGAGGGCGAACGCCCCGAAGGAACGGTAAAAACGATCCCGTGAGAGCTTCGTCGCTTCCTCACGGTCGTACTCGATCGGGACCAGTACCGTCTCGATTTCGTCGGGAGTCTCGGGGCCGACCTCAAACCGGCTCGAGTAGTACTCGTCGAGAGATACCGTGTAACTCAGCGACTCCGGTGGACGCGGCACGGTGAGGGGTGTGTACCCCTGCCACAAGACGCCACGATATACCGACGCTCCGGGTGGAACCGAGCGGATCGTCACCGGTTGCGCGCGTGGTTCGTCGAATCGGAGGGTCACCGTCGTACTCTCCTCCTCAACGACCTCAATGAGACGCGTCCGGGACCGCCCATCCGGAGTTGTCCCCCGCACCCGGTACGCCCCGGCGGGGACGTAGCCGTCCCGCCCGGACCCGACACCGATCAGTTCGTCGTCGAGATAGATCTTCGCCTCTTCTTCGGGAGCTCCTCCCTCTCCCACGGCGGTGACGGTCACCTCCCCGAGGGGGCGACCCGCCACGGCGGAGACGATCTCCCGCCGGTACCGCTCGATATCCACCGGCACATCCTCGGCGGTCGCCACGACCCGGAGCACCTCCCGATCGGTATCGTTCAGAGGGTGATAGAGATGGACGGTGAAGACGAAGAGTTCTTCGATCGGTTCCACCTCGGCGTAGAGGAGGAGATCCGCCTCGCGTTGCCGTGCGATACCCTCAGGATCCCACAGGGTCCACCGGTACAGGAACTCCTCTTCCGCCGGGATTTCGATCTCGGCGACCTCGGGCACCGCCAGGTCTCCGCTTTCGATTGACTCGAGAACATCGAGTTCCCGTCGTAGCGCCCGGATCCCTTCGTTTTCATCTACGGTGGGGCGAGGGTTTCGACGGTCTTCCCTCGTCTCGATCCGAAAGCGGTGAATCTCACGGATCCGCGAATCGATCTCATCTTCGATCTCCCGGCGATACTCGGCGATTCGTCGAACCGCGAGGTCTTCACGTTCGGCGTCATCGAGATAGCGGACGGGGATATCCCCGACGATGTCCCGAACGATCCGGAGGTATCCGCCGAGAACGCTCCGCCGTTCCTTCGAGACGTTCGGAGCAACCACCGCCGCTACATCGACGCGGTACGTCTCGGACTCGCGATAGAGTTCACGGAGGATGTCGTACCGGATACGTTCACTTCCGAGCTCCCCCGCCCCGCCGGCAGACACTCCCGGGACGGCGACAACGCTCGCCAGGACGATCCCGAGAACCGCCGCTGCGAAGCGGGACACGTCACCGGGAAGCCCCGCAGGACCGCGTCGGGAGGGGTTACTCCTGCCCTGCACGGGCGCGGAGGAACGCCTCGATAAACTGGTCGATCTCGCCATCCATCACCGCCTGGACGTTCCCTGTCTCTACCGACGTACGCAGGTCCTTGACCATCGTGTAGGGCTGGAATACGTACGAACGGATCTGGTTGCCCCAGCTGATATCCTTTTTCTCGATCGCCTTCGCCTCCTGCTCAGCCTCACGTTCCTGCCGATAGTACTCGTACAGGCGGGATTTGAGCATCTTCATCGCGGTGGCACGGTTCTTGTGCTGACTCCGCTCGTTCTGACACTGTACGACGATCCCCGTAGGAATGTGGGTCATCCGTACCGCTGAGTCGGTCTTGTTGACGTGCTGGCCACCGGCACCACTCGCGCGGTAGGTGTCGACTCGCAGTTCTTCGGGCTTGATATCCACATCGATCTCGTCGTCGACGACCGGTGAAATATAGACCGAGGCGAAACTGGTGTGCCGGCGCCCGCTGGAGTCAAAGGGGCTTATCCGAACGAGACGGTGGATACCCGCCTCCGCCTTCAGATACCCGAACGCATAGGGACCGTTCACCTCAAGGGTGACCGACTTGATCCCCCCTTCCGCCTCCTGGAGATCCAGCACCTCCCGCTTGTACCCGTGACTGTCGAGCCATCGCGTGTACATCCGGAAGAGCATGCTCACCCAGTCGCACGCCTCGGTCCCTCCCGCCCCGGAGTGGATCGTCACGTATGCATCGGCGCTGTCCGCCTCCTCGCTGAGCAACTGTTTCAGCTGCAATTTGTCGTAGGCGACCCGCGCGGTCTCGAGGATCGTGCGGATCTCCGCCTCCTGGGACTGGTCCCCCTCCTCTTCGGCCAGCTCGAGAAGCGCCTCGGCGTCGTCAAGCCGAGCGATCAGCTCCTCCCACGGTTCTATCGTGTCCCGGAGACGCTTGATCTCCGTCATCGTCGCTTCCGCCTTCTCCCGGTCGTTCCAGAACGCGGGATCTCCCGTGGATGCTTCCTTGTCCTTTATCTGTGATCTGACCTCATCGGGGTCAAAGATACCTCCAGGTGGAGTGGACTTCTTTCTTGAGTTGCGTCAACGGCGCGTGCAGTTCCTGTAGCATATCGTCACTTCCTCTATGAAATTTGGTATTCGAACCGTGAGAATACCACGGAGGGGTCCGTGGTGTCAGTGGTGGCGATCCTTCCTGGCGCGGCGATCGTTCTCTCCAGCGAGAGTTACCACCGATTTCGTACCATGATTGTGGATACTACCCCCGTTCCAACTACTGCAAGCGCGCGAGGGCGACGGCGATCTCCGTGGCGATCCGGGCGTTGTGCTTCACCAGGGCGATGTTCGCCGCCAGAGAGCGTCCCCCGCTGAGCTCGACGATCCGCCCCAACAGAAAGGGCGTCAGATCTTTCCCCCGAATCCCCCGTTCCTCCGCCTCGGCAACCGCTCGTTCGATGATCCCTTCGATCTCGCCGTAGGCGATCGCATCCTCCGGAGGGATCGGGTTTGCGATCAACGCCCCTCCCGCGGAGGGAATCGACCAGTGCGCAGCGAGAGTCGCCGCGACGCTCTCGGGGCTGTCCAGGCGAAGAGGCGCCGGCAGCCCGCTCTCCCTGCTGTAGAACGCCGGAAACTCGTCGGACCGGTACGTAATCACCGGTACACCGAGGGTTTCGAGGTACTCGAGGGTCCGGGGGATGTCAAGGATCGACTTGACCCCCGCGGACACCACCGCAACGGGGGTCCGTCCCAGCTCGGGAAGGTCCGCCGACACGTCGAGGGTCTCCTGGTACCCGCGGTGGACCCCGCCGGTCCCACCGGTAGCGAAGAGCCGGATCCCCGCGAGGTGGGCGCCGATCATCGTCGTCGCCACCGTCGTCGCCCCGGTCCGGTGAGTAGCAAGGACGATACCGAGATCGCGGCGACTTACTTTCATCACCCCCTCTTCGCGCCCGAGGCGTTCGATCTCCTCGTCCCTGAGGCCCACGTGGAACGCTCCGTCGAAGATCGCGACCGTCGCGGGAACGCCGCCGCGGCTTCTGACGACCTCTTCCACCTCCCGAGCGGTCTCCACGTTCCGGGGATAGGGCATTCCGTGGGAGATGATCGTCGATTCAAGAGCCACGACGGCGCGTCCCGCCGCCAGCGCCTCCCGGACATCCCCGCTGATCTGAAGGTTCCGTGGTTGTGAGTCGATCACCGTGTTACTCCGTTCTGTTCAGTATGGTTGTCGATTTCGCGGGCCAGGTGTTCTACCATTTCGGCGAGCACCTCCCGTGAAAGATTCCGTGGCGTCGTCTCCCGGGAGCGTATCGCGAGGGTCCCCGCGGCGAGCCCCGTTATCACCACCCGTCGCCAGTCGAGATCGTCGATGCCGCCCGGGCGACCCATCAACGCTGTACAGACCCCAGCCACGAAGGCGTCCCCGGCGCCGTTCACGTTCACCGGCTCCTCCGGGATCGCGGGAAGAGCGAAGCGCTCCTCCTCGAAGGAGCCCCGGCAGTACCGCGCCCCATCCTCACCCCGGGTTATCAGCACGTGGTCGATCCGGAGCTCGGGATGCATGATCCCGCCGATCGCGTTCGCCTCCCCCTCGTTCGGGGTGATCACATCGATCCAACCGGACACCGACGCAAGACGCGCGCTTTTCGCCACGCTCACCGGCTCGACCACGACGGGAACTCCCCACCTGTTGGCCCACCGGATCACTTCGGCAAGCACTTCCGGAAGGAGATTGCAGTCGACAACAACGAGGTCCGTCGGTCCCGAATCAAGGGCGTCCCGAATCTCGTCCCACCGGAGCTGTTCCGTCGTCGTCAGGTCCGCCACCGCAGTTGCCAGGTTCCCGCCGTCGAGGATACTGACGTACGTTCCCACCCGCCCGCCGGTGATACACCTGACCCCCGACGTGTCGACCCCGGCATCCTTCGTCTCCGCCAGAAGCCACCGGTCGATCGCGGCATCCCCTACCGCACCGATCAGTCGAGTCGGTACCCCGAGACGCGCGAGGAGCTCGGCGATGTTCCGGGCAACGCCGCCGGCTCCGACGGTGACGCGCCCCGGATTGGACGTCGCCGCCACCAGAGGCCCGCGATGCTCCACGAGGATGTCGAGGTTGATACCGCCGATCACGACGGCGGTACGGTCTGTAACCGGCTGCATCGATGGTAATCCTGCCGGTAAAACCGGCGGAGCGATTGTATCACGCATCGCCGACGACTACACTATCCCCGTGGACGACAGCCTGCGCCTCGACGCCAGAAATGATGAACGACCGGTACGATCCGCGGTCCGCACCGCGATCGGCGTCGCTCCGCGGGTTCTTTTTACCGTACTCCGGTATACCCTCGGCGTTTGGCTGCGCCGGCGTTTTCGCGTCCGAATTTACTACGATGCGCGCTTTTCGGGGGTGCGCCCACCCTATGTAGTCCTGGCAAACCACGTCAATTTCTGGGATCCCTTTCTTGTGGCGATACCCTTCGCACCCCCGGTCCACTTCATAGCCGCCGACGGGAACTTCCGTGGCGCGCTCATGCGACGCCTCATGGCGCTCGCGGGGACGGTGCCGAAGGCGAAGGCGCGGAACGACCTCGAGAGCATCCGTGCCCTCCAGCAACTGATCCGGGAGAGGAAGATAATCGGTGTCTTCCCGGAGGGACAACGGAGCTGGGACGGAACGAGTCGCCCGGTTCTCTCGGGAACACCCAAACTGGTCCGGCTGCTCCAGGCGCCGGTGGTCTCCGTTCGGCTGCGGGGCGGGTACCTTTCGACCCCCCGATGGACGAAGACGCTCCGGAAGGGGGAGTTACACCTCGATGTACAGACGATTCTCACCCGATCGGAGATCCGTCACCTTCCCCGGGAGGAGGTATTCCGGCGGATCGCTACTTCGGTCACTCACGACGAGACGAAGTGGCAACGCGAGACGGGGCTTCTTTTTATCCACCCCCGCCGGGCGGAGCACGCCGAGACCGCACTCTTCCGGTGTCCCGCCTGCGGGGGCTGGGACACCCTCCACAGCGCCGGGAATACCCTCACCTGTGGCGCCTGCGGGTTCACCACCTGGTTCGCGCCGTCGGGAACGCTCTACGAGGTTGCTCCCGACGGAACGCGACGGTACCACCGGTACGGTAGCGTCGCCGCGTGGAACGTGGCGCAGCTCGCCGAACTCGACCGCCGGCTGGAGGACCCGCAGGGGCCCCTGCCTCTCACAATCGACGACGCCGACCTTC
The DNA here is from genome assembly GCA_046540055.1 of Alkalispirochaeta sp. Lineage (GTDB taxonomy): Bacteria > Spirochaetota > Spirochaetia > DSM-27196 > Alkalispirochaetaceae > Alkalispirochaeta. The sequence goes on along the minus strand of JBKHFT010000024.1, from coordinate 6,001 downwards.
TCACCGGGTACCGCAGCCGCGTCCTGTACCCGCACGGGTCGGTCGCGATCTCCCTGACCCGGGACACCCTTACCCTCACCGGTTCCGGATACGGCTCCGGCAGGACACGACAGATACCGGTCGACACCATATCCGGTGTTCACGTTCAGTACGCCCATCAGCTCGAGTTCTACTCCCGGGGCAGGCTGTACGTCCTCAGAATGAAGCGCCCCGGCGATTCGGCATACCGTCTCGAAGAGACGATACTGGCGATTCAACGCCGGTGACGCCCCGATAAGCGCCTGCCCTCAAAGGGCGCCCGGCCCCACAGGGCGCCCGGCCCCACAGGGCGCCTGGCCCACAGGGTGCGTGCCCCCCCGCAGGGCGCCCGGCCCCAGAGAACGATGGGCCCCACAGGGGGACGCGACCGCTGAATCGGTCTGTAGCGCGATCAATACCCCGACAGTACACGGAATCCTTCTTTGCACAACCTTGACACGCGCTGGACGAAACGTTGGAGTCCGGCGTGTATGTTTCTAACCATATTCCAGATGGAGGAGGAATCGTATGCGTAAACTGTTACTTACTTTGGTCGCCCCGTTGCTCTTTGGAGCGTTCTTCATTGGCTGTGAGCCGATTGAGGAAGGGGAAATGCCCGAACAGCCTGAGCAGCCGGCTCAGCCTGAAGCACAACAGTAGGTTTGATCGACTCTGATCAGACGACGGGTCCCTCGACACACCGGGGGGCCCGTTCTTTTTTAAACACGCCCTCTCCGGTAGACACACCCCGTTCTTTCTTACACACCCCTTCCTGTAGACACACCCCCGATAACGTGTTATATCTCCCGTTCCGGGATATAATGATATTCTGGATCTCAGGCGATGCGATTATTCATCAACTTTGCCCTGCCACCCAGGGTATTCACCTTCCTGCCGTTGCAGGTACTTCTGCTTTTTCTCCTCAACAGCTGTTACACCGCCGAACAGGGTGCAAACTTCCTCAAAGACCAGCTCCGCTCCCGACGAATCGAGAGCGCCGCGGTGCGATGGCCCGAATATAACCCCTTCTTCGAAGAGACGGCACAGATCCGGCGATACGCCCGGGACCGCATCGGCCTCGCCGACACAAAGAGTTACACCACCTTCATCCAGGATGATCGCGACCACATCGTGACCGTCGTCTCCGCTGCCGCTCCTCTCAGTTTCGAACGGAAAGTCTGGCGATTCCCCGTCGTCGGCGAGGTACCCTACAAAGGGTTCTACAATGAGAGCGCCGCTCTCGAGACGGCACGCAAACTCGAACGCGAAGGATGGGAGACGATGGTGCGCCGCGTCGGCGCCTTCAGCACCCTCGGGTATTTCCGTGACCCCCTCTATTCGTACATGGCCGAATACACCCCGGAACGCCTCGCGGCGATGCTGATCCACGAGATGACCCACGCCACCGTGTGGATTCGCGACGACGTCTCCCTGAACGAAGCGCTTGCGACCTTCGTCGGAGACCAGGGAGCCCTCGAGTACCTGCAGTACCGGTACGGACCCGACAGCCCCCCGTACCACGACGCGGTCCGGCGCCGGAACGACCGGCAACGATTTCAGAAGTTTATGCTGGAGCTCGCAACCTCCCTCGAGAAGCTCTACGGAACGGAACTCGATCCGGAGACGAAGCAAGAGCAGAAGGTTGCTACGATCGCCGGGGCAAAAGCGTCCTTCGCCGCCAACTACGACGCGTGGTTCTCCGATGACTCCTACCGGGGCTTCCTCGAACGCACCGTCAACAACGCGTATATCGATCTCTACCGGACGTACAACGCCGATATCGAGCTTATCGAAGAGCTCTACCATCTCCGTGGTAACGATCTCGCGGCGCTTGTTGGCGCCTTCAGAGCGGTACCGAGCGATACGGCCCCCCGAACGCTCCTCGCCGAGTGGCTCACGGGCCCGTCGGAATCCGAGGGAGGTGAGGAATCACTCGCCCCGGAGTACGCGACAGACCGCAACCTCCCCCGACAGACGCAGACACCTCCGCCGGCACAGCCGCTGTAGCGCGGAACCGTACTTTACCTTTCCAGTAATCATTTGTAACTTATCGATATGAAACGCGCGACTTTTGATTTAATCGGTGCCACCTGCACTTCCTGCTCGATCGGGATCGAACATATGGGACGCCGCATCAAGGGCGTCGAAGAGGTATGGGTCGACCGACAAGAGAGCAAGATATTTATGGATTTTGATGGAAACCCCGCAACGGTGGACAAGATCACCCAGTTCGTCCAGGCGATCGGCTACGAAGCGCAATACGTCGGCGAAGAGGCGGTCCCGGTAGAGGCGTAGGCCCGGCGGGCGACACCGCCGAGCCAATAGAGCCCGCTTGCCGGTAGAGCCCGGCCGCTATTGGAGCCCGCCTGCCGGTAGGCCCGCCTACCCCGACTGCGCGGCAACCTGCTGATTCAGACGGTTCAGGCGTTGCGCAATCAGCCGGGCGAGAAAGATCCCGTAGTGAGGCTGCCGCTGGATCCCCGTGACGAAGGCGTTCTTCGTCACCCGGACAAGCTCCGTACTCCCTCGTGCAACCACCGTGGCGGAACGCCGGTTCCCCAGGAGAAATGACATCTCCCCCAGAAAGATGTCGTCGGGAGTAAGGGTTGCGATCTTCTGCCCTCCCGAGACGATATCGAGTCGTCCCGACACGATATAGAACAGATCGTTCGACTCGTCCCCTTCCCGGAACACGATATCCCCTTCAGAGAAGTTCAGCGACTCCTGCTGGGCAAAGATCCCCGGCCGCGCGTTCGCCTGCTTCTGGTGAGGCACCGAAAAGGAGACGGCGTTCCCCTTATCGTTATACTGAAGCTCCCGGATATAGTGCCGGGTCATCTTGATCCCGTGACCGTGGGCCTCGAGGTTGACCCTCTCGTCGGAGAGACGGGAACGCCAGTCAAATCCCTCTCCGTCATCCTCGATCTTGAACCGCGATTGCTCCGGGGTGATCCGGTACGATACCGTAACCCGGCGCCCTTTCACCTCCGGTTCGCGACACTTCTCCCGGATCAACGGGATGATATCCCCGACGCGTTGCAGATACGCGTTCTTCTCCTCGTAGGATATCCCGCAGTTCCCGTGCTCGATCGCGTTCATGATCATCTCGAAGAGCGCCACGTGGAGGCGGTCGCGCATCTCGATATCGATGTAGTTCGAATTGAAGAGGAAGTTCGAAATCAGCGACGCGTAGGTTCGGGCGTTGTAGGGGTCGTTATCCATCTCGAAACTGCCCCGGATCGTCCCGAGAAAGTCGAGCTGCATGTCCCGCTGAAAGAGAATCTGCCGGTTCTGGTTCAGGATGAAGAGGACCCGGAAGAACGTCTCGACAAACTCGCCGCGACGGATCATCGTCACCACGTTCGTCTCCCGCGGCAGGGAATCGACAACCGACGCGTCCCGTCGTGAATGAACACCGATCACCCCACCGTAGTGGAGCCAGGGGTCCTCGGTGATCGCTTCGATCAGCGCCTTGCCGTCGATGGAAGGGTCCGAGAAGTGGACCAACTGAAACTCGGGCAGCTCGTACCGTACATATTCGAGGGCGTCGTCGATAGAGGTCAGAAAAACCGGCTGAAACACGCTGTCGAATTTGGCACAGATCTTTTTTACCCGATCGTTCAGTTCCGTGTCCGTACTCACCACGGGGAAACGTCGCATATACTGAGTATCGGTATCAGGTTCGATGAAATCAAGTCGGCCCTCGGCGGGACCGACCGGCGGCGGGCCAAGGGGGGCCCGTCGGCGAAGTAGCGCACCCCGTGGGCGGGACCGACCGTCGGCGGGTAAAAAAACGGAGCCGCACATCGTACGACTCCGCTCCCTCTGCAACCCCGTCCTGTCGGGACGGCATCGGCCTCCGTGAGGCTCGATGGTCTGCGTGTGCGCGCAATGCAGCGCGCTGTATCTCCCGTGCGGCGCGCAATGCGTTGCCGCGACGGGGAGACACCGGTTACTTCGAGTAAAACTCGACGATGAGTTGCTCTTCCGCGATCGTCGGGATCATCTCCCGCGTGGGAAGGTCAATCACCTTACCGGTAAGATCGTCCTGAGAAACCTCGATCCACGGCGCTGCCGGGCGGGAGGAGTTCTCGGACACGAGCCGACGCATCAGCATCTCCGTGGACTTGCGGTCCTTTGCGGAGATCGAGTCGCCGGGGCGTACCAGGGCGCTGGGAATGGTCACTTTGCGTCCGTTGAGATAGATGTGACCATGGCTGACGAGCTGACGGGCCTGCCGTCGACTTGCCGCCATTCCCATGCGGTACACCACATTGTCCAGACGCCGCTCAAGCATGATAAGCATGTTGTGGCCGGTAACGCCCTTCATGGACTTGGCCTTGTAGAACAGATTCCGGAACTGCCGTTCAGACAGCCCGTAGGCGAACTTCACCTTCTGCTTTTCCTTGAGCTGACGTGCGTACTCAGTCTCGCGAATGCGACCTTTCTTGGGTTCACCCGGTCCGTACGGTTTTTTCTTGAGCAGACGGTCGTACTTGGGATTGCCGAAAACATTGATTCCGAGATGGCGAACCATCTTTCCACGGGCTTTGGTCGGTCGAGCCATTCACAATACTCCTTGAGTGTAGCGTACCAACGGACGCTGCGAGGAGCGATACTACGCATTTTCGCCTGTCGGTGTCAAGGTACAATCGAACTGACGGTCTGCGTAGTCCCTGAACGTTCCGGGGTCGGCGCTACCCTGCTCGGGGGGCCACGGGCTGTATACATTATCCTGTTGCACTACTCCGGTCGACCGGGTCCTGCCCCGCCCACTGTGAGAAGCCCCCGCGATTGAGGAGCCTGTGGATATCACCGTCAGGTTTGACGGAGAGGCGATACCGGTAACTGGCTTTCGTGACTCCCATGCGGGTATACTGATAGCAATGGGCGAATCGATGCGAGAAGTAGTAACAACCGTCCGAACGGAAATTCTCCGGTGTATGCCGGAGACGGAGTTCGTCTGTCTGTTCGGATCCTTCGCCCGAGGGGAAGCCCTGCCGTTCAGCGATATCGATATCGCCGTGTCGACGGAGACCGAACCGGACATTCTGACACTCGGCGATGCCGCCGGGTCAATCGAAGCTGTCTGCGGTCGCCCGGTGGACATTCTTCTTGTTCGGGGATTGTCCGAACGTGATCCGGAACTCGCCTTCAAGATCGCCTCGGAAGGGGTGCTTCTGTACGAGCGCCGCCGCCACAGCTACGCCTGCTTCAAGAAGCGCGCGTTCCTCTCCTATCTGGACACCGCATATCTCCGGTCCCTCAATACAGCGGCACTCCATCGGAGAGTCCGAAACCGCTCAATGGGGAAACGCAACTATGTCTGACCGAATCGCACGGCTGGAAGAAAACGTCATTACCCTGAAAGAACTGCGTTCCGATCCGTTATCAACACGACCCTCCCAGTGGGCCGTGCGGTACGGCTTGATGGAGTCCATCCAGATCGTCATCGATCTCGCCTGCGAGATCGTCGCAAAACGCAACCTGGGATCGCCGACTACCTACCGGCAGTGTATCGAACTGCTTGCACAGTTCGGACTCCTGGAGCAGGAACTTGCCGAACCGCTCCAGAAAATGGTGGGACTTCGCAACCTGCTGGTCCACGACTACGACGAAATCGACATCACGCGACTGACCCCGTTACTGGACCGGTTGGATGACTTCAACGCCTTTGCCGCCCGGTACGTGGAAATCACAACCGAAGATCCCGGCCCACCGGATCAGTCCGAGCGTTGACTGCCGTCCCGTTCGTTCAGGCGATCAGCACCGTTGTCTACGGATCCTGATACCAGTCCACAACGCGCAGTTCAGGTATACGACGAAACTCCTCTCCGTTATGGGTGACCAGTACCCCGTTTTGGGCGAGGACCGTACCGGCTATGAGTACGTCGACGGGGCCGATCGGCGTCCCTGACTGCTCCAGCACCGCCCGGACTCCGGCGGCCTCGGACGCGCAGGCTCGGTCGAACGGCAACACCCG
>JBKHFT010000023.1:0-28881 GCA_046540055.1 Alkalispirochaeta sp. | reverse complement strand
GCGACCGGCGATATCGCCGATTACTCCGCTCCCCGTCCGGAGATGACCCTTCGTCCCGTGGAACACTTCCCTGCCTTCGTACACGGCAGGGATATCCAGACGGGGAAGACTATGGCGATCGTCTCGAGTCCGGACGGGCGTTTTCTTACGTACCTCGTTCCTGACTCGCCGGGGTACGGTACGCTGACGATGTACGATACCGTCCAGGAGCGGGAGGTTGCCGTCAGCGAGAAGGTTGAACTCACCCTCGATCAGGCTCCGTTGAAATGGTCCGGTGATTCGAGCTATTTCGTGTACAGTAAAGGGAACGAAGTCTTCTATTATTCGATCGAGCAGTATCGCGCGGACCGCGGTTTGAATGAGGAACTGCGCCTCGTCGGTCCCGGCACGGTCGACAGTGTCTCCTGGATCGGCGAGAACACCCTCTACTACGTTCGGGGATCCCTGGTGTACCGGATTCGCGGGACCGAGTTTTTCGCGCGTTCCCTCTACCAGGAGCTCCTCAAGATCGGTACGATCGTCGGCAAACTCCCGGCACACTTCGACGCGAACTTCGACCGTTTCTGGGTTTCACCCGACGGCGAAAAGATTCTTCTGAGTACCGACGGCCGGAATATCACCGTCATGTACCTTGATACCGACGATTTCGGAGGAACCGAGGGGGCGATGTCTCTGCCCTATCTCTTTCTGCCGCGGAATACACGGCTCCATACGGTTCTCTGGTCACCGGGTGACACGATCACGCTGCTTGCCGGGAGTATTCGCCACGGCGTGACCACCACTGCGGTATACCGCCTCGATATGGCGTCGGAGGAGAACAGTGCGTTCACGGCGACGCAGGATAACGGGGTTATCGGGATCGCCCTTGCTCCCGATGCATCCCGAGCGATCGTGTGGGACTCCGGGGGCGTGAAGGTGAAGAACTACGCGTCATGGGAGACGGAGAGCGAAATATCTCACGACGGAATGCTCCACGCGGCGTGGCACGGGAACACCCGCATCGTTCTGGCAGGGAGCGAGACGATCGAGCGAGTCGATCTCAACGCCTACGAGCGGGCGGATACCGACGCACAACGCAGCGCCGCCAGGTCCCTGGTCGCCGTCAGCTCCGCAGAGAGGTACGGGTACGCTCCGGACAACGCGGCGGTACGATTACGGGTCGGCGACCACGCCCTCGAGCTCGGTGAGGCGGGGTGGAACGCGGTAACGACCTTCGAGATCGCCGAATCGAGAGTCGCCGGCGAGGATTACCGGGTGTACCTGGAGAATCTCTCCCGCGGGAGCTACCATAATACAGTGATGGTGCGGAACGTCGAGTCCTACGGGACGGTGCCGCTCTTCCCCCGACCGCGGCGCCGGTACGAGGCGTTCCCCGAACGGGATCAGTCGATCGATCTCACGAATTTCTCACACGGATCGCGTATACGTCGTCGCGAGGTAGCGCTGGTGTTCAACGCGATCGACTCGGTAGCGGGGCTCACGGAAATTCTGAACACCCTCGGTGAGTACGATGTCCGGGCGACGTTCTTTCTGAACGGTGATTTCATCCGTCGCCATCCCGGTGCAGTACGGGAGATCTCCGAGAGTGGTCACGAAGTGGGGAGTCTTTTCTACACCTACTTCGATATGGCCGGCGGGGGGTACGAGATCGACGCCGATTTCGTGAAGCAGGGACTCGCCCGAAACGAGGATGAGTTTTTCGAGGTGACCGGGGATGAGTTGTCCCTTCTGTGGCACGCGCCGTACTATTTCGTGAGCCCTGTGATCATCGCCGCTTCACGACAGATGAACTACGTGTATATCGGCCGCGATGTAGACAGCCTCGATTGGGTGCCTCTGAGGGACGAGAACGGTGTGAGTCGCCTCTACAAGCCGACGGCGGAGATTATCGAAGATGTACTGCAGCAGAAAAAACCGGGATCGATCATCGCGATGACGGTTGGACGTCCAGGTGATGATCGGCCCGACGGTGGACGGAACGACTATCTTTTCCACCGTCTCGACGTATTGATCAACGGTCTGATTGAGCGGGGATACGACGCCGTGCCGGTGTCGACCCTGATGGATAACGCACGATAGGAGAGGGGACGAATGGGTTACCAACAGAGTTCGGTGCAAGCGTACCGCCAGACAAGCGTGAAAACCGCCACACAGGGACGGGTGATCGTCATGTTGTACGAGGAAGCGATCCGGCAGATCGACCTCGCACTTGACGGGATCGCCGGGCAGGACCGACGGTTGGATCGAATAAACAACGCGATTCTCAAGGCGCAAAGCATCATCACTGAACTGATGGTCTCCCTCGATATGGAAAACGGCGGCGAGATCGCGCAGAATCTGTTCCGGCTGTACATGTTCTTCAACGATCGCCTGATGGAAGGAAACGTAAAGAAAGACGCGGCGCCCCTCAAGGAAGTCAAGAATCTGATGGGAGACCTCCGGGACGCGTGGAAACAGATCGAGAATACCGTCGTAGCTGGACGGTCCGCTTCGGGCGGCGTGAATATCGCCGGGTGATATGGTCGAATCCAGGCCGATTGAACGCCACCGCCGCCGTGAACGGAACCTTCTCCGGCAGTACCGGACGTTGTTGGAGGCGCAACGTGCCGCGATCGAGGGTGGTGATATCGATCGGATCGAGGAGATCCTGCGGGGAGAACGGGTGATTCTCCGGGACCTGGAGGCCCTTGCGGCGGTTATCCTGCCGGGAGTCGGACGTCAGGACCCCGACGATAACCGGGCAGAACTCCTAGACACGGTGAGGGAGTTGCAGCGACGAAACCGGATGCTCCTCGCGGAGCGCTCCGCCGAGTACGCCCGAAGGATTCGTGAGCTCAGGATTCCCCCGCAGCGACGGACGGTCTACGCAGATCGCGGCGCGACGGGTGGTATGGTGGACGTCCGTACCTGACCGGTCCTCGTCCCTCTCAGTTGTTCCTGTTGGAACTGCCCGGGATCGGTGATTCGAACCGGGGAAACGAACGAAGCTCGTCGTGAGAGTAGAGCTCCGAGAGCGGTTCGGGTTTCGGAACGTAGTCCCGGGATATACCGGGAGAGAGTTCCCTTCTCCACGGCTGCGTATCCTGTCCCGTCTCGTACTCGATCCGCTTTCGCACCACCAGTCTGGGGCGTCCGTTCTCACCCTTTTCCATCGCGACGATACCAAACGCCCCGCGACCGATATAGGCGATCCGCTCGTCCTCTTTCAGCTCTTCTCTGGCGGCGAGCTTCTCGAGAACGCTGTCGAATCGAGACGGCCGTCCCGTCTGGGGATCGGTAATCGCCGTAAAAATATCGTCGATCTCTTCTCCGGAAACGGGACATGGATCGTACTCCCGCTCCGGGACCGGATCCGGGAGAAAATGTTTCTCCGGATCAAAGGGGATCGAGCGGCGGCGTTTCTGGGATCCGCCGCCTTTTCCGGAGCGCTCGCTTCCTCTCCCTGGGGAGTTCTCTCTGGTATTTCCGTCCCGTCCCCCGCCGTCGCGCCGTCCGAAGCGGCGATTGCGGGACCGGTTTCCTCTCTTTCCCATCTGATCAATATAGCACAAGTACGCTTCTCCTGTTCAATCGATGCAGAAGCGTGTTATAACGGGCGGCATGGACGATACGCTGTATGTACTCGACGGGTACAGCGTCATCTACCGCTCGTATTTCGCGTTCATCCGCAAGCCCCTCCGAAATCCCCGCGGAGAAAACTCGTCGGCGGTATTTGGCTTCTTTCGAACTCTCCTTTCTCTCTTCCGTGAGTACGATCCACGACACTTCGTGGTGGTCATGGATTCGATTTCACCGACGTTTCGCCACGAACGGTACGAGGAATACAAGGCAACCCGGGAGAAAACCCCGGAGGACCTTCACGCCCAGATACCGGTGATCGAATCGATCCTTGAGGCGTTGGGGGTACCGATGGTACGGGTGGACCGGTACGAAGCGGATGACGTAATTGCGACCCTGGCGTTGCGGTGCCGCGAATCCTCCCGTCCCTGTCGCATCATCTCCGGAGACAAGGACCTTCTCCAGCTGGTGGAGGAGCCGGTACGCGTCCTCAGACCGGGGAAAGAGGAGATCGAAGAGCTCGATCGCGACGGCGTGTATCAGGCCTGGTCGGTGTGGCCGGAGCAGATCCTCGACTACCTCGCCCTCGTCGGCGATACCTCCGACAACGTTCCCGGGGTCAAAGGGATCGGCGCAAAAACCGCGGCTCAGCTTCTGGAACAGTTCGAAACCCTCGATGGCATTTACGAACATCTCGACGAGATTACGAGCAAAAGCCGGCGAGAGAAACTCGAAGAGGGCCGGGAGAGTGCGTACCTCAGTCGCGATCTGATCATCCTCGATTTTGATGCCCCCCTTCCGGACGACACGGACCAATTCGAGATAGACAGTCCCGACTACGAGGCAGCGGCGCCGATCTTCATGGAGTGGGGTATGAAATCCCTCGTGAGCGACCTCGGCCTCGATCCCTCGGAATACGATAGTACTACCGCGACACCGACGGGGGGCACCGGTGGAGCTGTGTCCGGTGAGGATGCCGGGTCGGTCCCGTCGATCCGCCCGGGGACGCCGCCACGGGAGCTTACCGCGACGGTACTCTCTCCGGAGGAGCGGGAACGGTTCGCCGCGGCGGGCTCCTACGAACTCGTAGATACCGAGGCGGCCCTCGATCGGTGGATTCAGACGGTGCGTGAAGCGGGCACTTTCGCTTTCGATTGTGAGACCACTACCCTTAATCCCCTCGATGCAGATCCGGTCGGATTCTCGATCTCCACCGCGGTGGGGATGGGGTGTTATATCGCCCTGCGCGGCCCTGACGGGGCGGTGCTTTCCGACGAAGCAGTCCGGGAACGCCTTCGGCCGCTGCTCACCGACGGTTCCCTTCGAGTCGTCGGGCATAATCTCAAGTACGACTGGAAAGTTCTCGCCCGCTGGGGGATCGAAATAACCAATATCGCCTTCGATACGATGCTCGCCGCGTGGCTCGTCGACACCACCGCGGGGTCCTACACAATGGACCGTCTCGCAGAGGATTATCTCGGATACAATACGATCCATTTTGCCGAACTCTTCGGTGTCAAAAAGGGGAAGGTCACCGACCGCACCTTTACGGAGGTTCCCCTGGATCGCGCCATGCAGTACGCCGCGGAGGACGCCGATGTCACGTACCGGCTGTACAGCGTCCTCGATCGCCTTCTCGACGCCAGAGGGGTCCGTACGATCTTCGAAGAACTGGAACTTCCCCTCATCCCGATCCTCGCGAGGATGGAACTCGAGGGAATCGGACTCGACGTGTTTGCCCTCGAGGAATACTCTTCGTATCTCACCGACCAGATCGGTTCGATCGAGAAGACGATCTACGACCTCGTCGGTCACGAGTTCAACATCGGAAGCACGAAGCAGCTCCAGAAGGTGCTCTTCGAAGAGCGAAAACTCCAGCCGGTCAAGAAGACAAAGACCGGATACAGCACCGACAACGGCGTTCTCCAGGAACTGGCGAAGGAAGATCCCCTTCCGGAACACGTCCTGCGATACCGGATGCTCATGAAATTGCGGAGCACCTACGTCGATGCGCTGCCCCGCCTGGTACACTCCCGGACGGGGCGGATCCACACCAGTTTCAACCAGACCGGCACCGCAACGGGACGTCTTTCCAGCATCGACCCGAATCTGCAGAACATCCCGATCCGGGAAGAAGAGGGCCGCCGCATCCGTTCCGCCTTCATCCCCCGTGAGGGGTACCGCTTCGTCAGCGCCGACTACTCCCAGATCGAGCTGGTTATTCTGGCGGAGCTCTCGGGTGACCCGGCGTTGCGGGAGGCGTTCACCTCCGGAGAGGATGTTCACCGTCGGACGGCGAGCCTGATATTCGGGGTCGAGCCGGACGAGGTCACCAGTGACCAGCGTCGCATCGCCAAGACGATCAACTTCGGCGTGATGTACGGGATGAGCGCCTTCCGCCTCTCCAACGAGCTCTCGATCCCGCGGAAAGAGGCGGAGGCGTTCATTGAAACGTACTTCGGTACCTACAGCGAGGTCCGGCGCTTTATCGATGATACGATACATCGTGCCGAAGAGCATGGCGAAGTCCGGACGCTTCTGGGGCGTCCGCGTCCCCTCCCGGACATCAACAACCGAAACCGTACGGTGAAAGCGGGGGCTGAGCGGATCGCGGTCAACACGCCGATCCAGGGAACCGGTGCTGACATCGTCAAGAAGGCGATGATTACCGTTTCGCGACGCCTCGAGAAGGACGGTTTTACCGCCCGCCTCATCCTCCAGGTGCACGACGAACTGATCCTTGAGTGCCCCGCCGACGAGGTGGAACCCGTCTCGGCGCTGCTGATGGAGGAGATGTCTACAGTAGTCGATCTTTCGGTGCCTCTGCGAGTCAGCGTAGAGAACGGCGAACGCTGGGGTGAAATGCACCAGTGAGAGAGCACGCGCCACGTTCCGGGAACGAACCGGTTCATGATGATCCTTCGCCGCCACCGGTCGTGGTCGGTATCGCCGGAAAGTACTGCGCCGGGAAGGACGAAGTGACGCGGTGGCTCCTCGATCGGGGCTGGCGGGAGATCAACGTCGACCGCGTCGGTCACGAAGCGCTGGCAGCGAAGCACCGGGAGATCGTCGCCGCCTTTGGCGTTGATATCATCGGCGCCGGGGGTACGATCGATCGGCGCCTCCTCGGTGCCCGGGTGTTTTCAGACCCGCGACAGCTTCAGCGTCTCGAGTCGATCGTGCACCCCTGGATGCGGGAACGCGTGGCGGAGGAGGTTGCCGCGTTCCGGAACCGTCACGAAGGAGGTGATCGCCTGGCCGGCGACGATGAACACGGCGGCGACGTCGCCCCCGATCCCGCCACGTCTCGTGCCGATATCGACACGCCCGAAAAAGACTACGTTCCCGGCCTCGTGATCAACGCGGCGCTCCTCTTCCCGATGGGACTGGATCGTCTCTGCGACGCGATCATCCTCGTTACGGCTCCACTGTTCCGCCGCGTTCAGCGTGCCCGTCGCCGCGACGACCACTCGTTTCGCCATATCCTGCGCCGCCTGTGGTCGCAACGTGGTCTGAACGCTCAAGCGTATCGCTCACCTGCCGACACTATAACTGTGGAGAACGGCCGTTCCCTCGAGGCGTTGCATCGGCGTCTTGCGGAGCTTCCGCTCTTCCGGAATCGGTGAGGAGTGAACGACAGGTATGGAGCAGAACAAGGTCCTGATGATAATAGTCTCCGTGGCGATTTTTTTCGCGGCGATCGTCGGCGTCGGCGTAGCTCTTCTCTACCCTCGGGAGGACGAAGCGGTCGCAGCCGCGGATCTCGAAGAAGCGCGTGAGTTTGACCCGATCGAGTACGTTCGGCGTCCCGAACGCGCACCCCTCACGGATACGCCGGAGGATGACGAACCGGTTGTAATCGTGTACGGCGAGGCGGACGATGTCGAAACCGACGATGAAAGGGACACGCCGGAGCCGGCGATCGATGCGGCGCGCCCTGGTGATCCGGAACGTACGATCACCGTTGCTCCCGCTCGCAGAACGGAGGCCGACGCTTCCGACGAGGTGGAATCCGACGACCGGGAGAGCGCCGATACGACGGAATCGGTGGAGGACGCCCCCCGTGAGTCCGTCGCAGCGGAAACCCGGGAACAGAGGGTGACAACCCCTCCGTCGCGGCCCGAACCACGACGCATCCGCGTCACCGAATACTGGATACAGCTGATCGCATCACCGAACCGTGATCGCGTCGAACAGGTCCGCGGGCAGCTTGCGGATTACAGCCTCGGCGGACGCGTCACGACGCGTGACGTCAACGGTGAGCTCTACTACCGGCTTCGCGTCGGACCCTACGAGAACCACTCCGAGGCGGAGAAGTTCCTCGGATGGATCAAGGAGATCGAGGGGTTCGAAGAAGCGTATATCAGTGAAGAGTACCCCCTCCGGACCGTCAACGGATAACACCGTCCCGACCCTGATCCTGAGCGGACATCGGGGAGCGGGAAAAAGCTCCCTCCTCATCGACGCGATTTCCGACGTAACCCTCGGACACCCCGAATGGAGCGGCGCGATACGCGGCGTCGTGTCCCGGGGCGTCCACAACGATAGGGGTTACCGTACCGGATTCGACGCACAGTTGTTCCCTTCCCGACGGATCGTGCCCCTTGCCCGGGTGACCGATCTCGAGAGGGTGTACCCTTCGATGACGGGGGATTCCGGCGTACCGCCCCGGGAGTACACCCTCGCGGCTTCCCCGGACCCGATCCCCTCCGATCTCGAGACGTTTCCCCTCGGTCCCTTTCAGTTCTTCCGATCAGCCTTCGCCGCCGCCGAGGCGGAGATCCTCGAGGGATTTGCCCCCCTGCACCCCGACGGTTCCGGCGCTCCGGATACCGCCGGTGACCTCGACCGTTCCGGGGACCCGCCGGCGCGGCTCGTGGTGATCGACGAGATCGGCCCCCTCGAATTGCACCGTTTCGACGGGTTCCACCGCCTTCTCTCGCACCTGTTATCGACGCGGGTCGCCCTCGTCCTCACGGTGCGCCCCGATCTGCTTGAGAACGTCATGGAGCTGTGTCGCACCGCGCCGCGCCGACGCGTTCAAACCGTCACGATCGGCTCCGACGGGGACGGTATCGCGATACGGGGAATAATCGTTACCTTTATCGAGAAGGAGATCAACCGATGAGTACAACACCCGATCCAGGGCAGACCGCCGGCGCCCTCGAAGGAATCACCGTCATCGACCTGACCCAGGCGCTGGCGGGTCCGTACTGCACGCAGCTGCTCGGCGACATGGGCGCGGAGGTGATCAAGATCGAACGTCCCGGTTCGGGAGATCAGTCCCGCGGATGGGGGCCGCCCTTCGTCGAGGGGGAGAGCACCTACTTCATGGGTACCAACCGGAACAAGCGGAGTCTCGCCCTCAACCTGCAGGAAGCCACCGCTCGGGAGGTGCTTCTCCGCCTTGTTGACGGCGCCGACGTACTTATCCACAACGTTCCCCGGGAGGCGACGCGAAGGAAGCTCGGTATCGATGCGCCGACGGTGCGGAGTCGGAACCCCCGGATCATCTGGACGAGCATCACCGGATTTGGTCTCACCGGTCCCGAAGCGGGGAAGCCGGGCTACGACGTGATCGCCCAGGGAATGAGCGGCACGATGTCCCTCACGGGGGAGCCGGAGAGCGGACCCACCCGATTCCCGACGCCGATGGCAGATATCACTACCGGTATGTACGCTGCGATGGGGATCCTGACTGCGCTCTTCGAACGTGAACGGAGCGGTGTCGGCCAGGAGATCGATGTGGCCCTCCTCGATTCCCAGACGACGTGGCTCTCAAACGTCGCCTCCGCGTTCCTCGCAACGCATACACCACCATCGAAACGGGGAAACGTTCACCCGAATATCGCGCCGTACCAGCCGTTCCGCGGGCAGGACGGCTGGTTTATCCTCGCCGCCGGCACGGAGGACCATTGGGCCAGGGTGATTGATCTTGTCGGAGGGGCGGAGACGATCGGCAAGGACCCCCGTTTCGCGACCAACCGGGACCGTGTTGCGAACCGGGAGGCGATGGAGAACGCCCTCGAAGTGTTCTTTCGGGAACGGAGTGTTCGGGAGTGGATCGACGCGTTCGAAGCAGCGGGAGTGCCCTGCGGACCGATCCTCGCACCGGAGCAGGCGCTGACCCATCCTCATATTCTTGCCCGGGAGATGGTAGTCGCCGCGGAGCATCCCGTCGCGGGGACGGTACGCTCCCTCGGGAATCCGATCAAGATGAGCCGGACCCCTGCGCAGACCCGTTCCGCCGCGCCGGTTCTCGGCGCCGACACGGAGGCGATCCTTTCGGGCCTCGGGTACACCCGGGTGGATATCGAGGAGTTACGACGGAATCGAGCTATCTGAGGTTCTGTTCAACGAACCAGGGAATCACGCTCCAGTCGTCCTCCCGGGGCAGGAGAATCCACGCCCCGCGATAGAAATCGTCGTCGACCTCTTCGATCGTCACACCCTGGAGATAGAGATTCGACCACGTTGCGTAGAGGACGTTGTCGAAGGTAAGCCCCGTTCTGTTGACGATCTCCGCGTTCCGGTAGCGCAGGTAGAACTGCGCCAGCTCCCAGGCGGAGTAGCTGCTCTCAATGTACCGGTTGATCGTCTGCACCAGCTCGTACACGCGGTCGAGGTCGCCGGCGTGGAGTTCGTTCAGCCGTGCTCTCAGTGCCGACAGGATCATCTGTTGTCGCGATGCACGTTCGAAATCGTTCGATGTATGCCGGGAACGGGCAAGACGAAGCGCCTCGATTCCGCCGAGATGGTGCGTTCCCACCTCGTAATAGAGGGTTCCCCAGGACCCGTCTTCCCGGACGCGGTATGTCGGGTCGATCAGGGGCTCACGCAGCGTTACCTCGATCCCTCCCAGAATATCGACGACATCGATGAACGCGTACATATCGATCGATATCCATCCCTCGATCGGTTGATCGATCAGATCCGATACCTCCTCAACGAGAGCTTCACTTCCGTACATGCCGTGGAATTCGTTGAGTTTCCGCTGCCGCCACCAGATATCCCGGGGGATACTGATCATTGAAACGGTCTTTTCCGGGGATAGGTGGACGAGCATGATGCTGTCCGCCTGTTTCTCGTGGGTGCCGAGGAGAAGGATATTGGTGCCGTCGGTACGGCCCGCCTGGAATCCCGGCGGAAATTCGTCGGGCAGAGGCCGATCCCCCGTTGTGCCATGAGCCGCCCGAGTCGAGACGAGAGGCTCCGCCTCAGCGTTTTCGAGACGGGTGATTACGATCTCGTCGTCGTCGGTGAGATAGATATCGCCCCCCTCCTTCTGTACGGCGAAGGAACCGAAGAGCTTGTCTCCGGAATCGACGATATCGAAGAGGAAGAAGTCGAGGGTCTCTCTCGGTTCGGGATCGATCGCGAGACCTCGCTCCGACAGGTACCCCTGAAACGCCGGGGTTTCGGCGATCTCCCGGATTCGCTTGAAGGACGCCTCCGTTCGACGTTGAACCGCGGTACGGGGATCGGTTGCTGCGATCCGATCTTCCAGAAGAGTCCGGAACGCCTCAAAGCTCTCCGTCCGATCGCCATCGACGGTGTATCCCCAGGGATCGCGTTCGAGGGACACAGTGAACGCGGGATCGCCGGATCGCTCGGATACAAAGGTCTGCGTTACTTCTCCCGGGCTCTCGTCGAGGGCGCCGAAAGCGAGACCGCGTTCTTCGATCCTCGAGGTGAGCTCCCTGGATGAAAGGAGGGTGCGGAAGGAGTCTCGTCCGTCGCGATAGCGGCGGATACGTCGATCGATCGCTTCGATCTCTTCTACCAGCGTGGTACCGAGACGGTCCGTACCGACGACCTCAGAGGTCTCGTCGAACAGTGTGGTAACGGTGAACTGTTCCAGATCGGCGATGATTGTAATCCAGCGCTCTCCGGAGTCGTCGGTCACCTCCCATCGGAGACGACCGACGGGGCGCAGGGTAAAGCGGTTGCGATCCGAAGCGTCGAGCTCCCGGAACGCCTCGTCGGCAATCCGGGGCAGGGCCGTCGCAAGGGTCCGTTCGAGCTCGGTAATCCGGAGCTCCTCTTCGATCCGATCGACGCCGGAAAAGAAGAGTTCGTCGGGATAGCGGAGCGCCTCTTCGGATGCCGTGTCGAACTCGTCCTCGTCACCGGAGGGCCCTTCGTTTTCAGGAAAACGGTACTCCCCGGGGCTCAGGTTGAGTAGCTCCCGAACCTCCCGGAGGTGGCGTGCGACAGTTCGCTGGTTCGATTCGAGATAGACGTCCAGGTCGTTCCGCTCCGACGATTCCCGCTGGAAAGCGGAACGAAGTTCCGCGACCTCCCCGGCAAGATGGGACACCCTCCGCGTCTGGAGTGCGACGACGATGAAGAATAACGATGCTACGACGGCGCCTGAGATGATCAGGGCGGTCTGGATGCGGGTCCGGTGTGCCACTGGGACTGGAATAATAGCAAATCTCTACTCCGGAGACCAGCGCTTTTCTGCAATAGAGACAATGGGAAGAAAAGCCGGCGACTTTTCGGGAAGAATTGCAAGTTAGGTGTTCCTGGGATATTCTGTTACATACAATACAGTATCTGTACGCGGGGTGCGGAGATGAAGGTACAAAGCTATCTGGGGATCGCTCTTCTGATCGGATTGAGCGTCATCTTGTTCTCCTGTGGAGGACATGAAGCGGAGCAGCCGCCACCACCGCCTGCACCGGAGCCTGAGGAAGAGCCTCAGGCGATCATCGAGGAAGAAGAACTCGAGACGATTGAGATCGTCGAGATCACTCATGCCCTGATCACCTTCATCACCGGAGATGCGTACATCATAGACGACGGAGAAACCGATGGAGGGTTTTTCGCCGACATCGGTGGAACCCTCGGACCGGGACAGTCTCTTGAAGTGGAATCGGGATACGCCGAGCTACAGATCGGTGACATCGGAACGGTACGGGTTCAGGAAGCCTCGACGGTACGTCTTGACGACATCGTCCTCAGCTCCCAGGGGTCGTCCGTGGATATCCGTGTCGTATCGGGGTCGATTCTCAACAAGGTCGAACGCCTCGCCGGAGCCGACAGTTACGAGATTCGTACCGAAACCGCCGTCATGGGCGTCCGGGGCACCGAGTTCGGGGTCAACGTCGATTCCGACGGAGAAACGCGCGTAGCGGTTCGGGAAGGGCGGGTCGCGATGGTACCCCCCGCCGCGGACCCCGATCGGGTCCGGCAACGCGCCGCAGGAGCGGGTAACGCCGCCGCTGCGGTCGAAGCGGTCGCGGTGAGCCTCGCCGAGAACGCGCCGGTTATCGAAGCAAACCAGGAGTCACGCCTCGACCGTAACGACGCTGCCGAGGCGGAGGTCGTCGCCGCGACGATCGACGAGACGATAACAGAGATCGAAGAGCAGTCCCGAGCGGGAGAAACGGTGGATGTCGAAGCGGTGGCGGTGCGCCTCACCGCCGCCGCGGAAGAGACGACCACCGCTGCCCGGTCGAAAACGGAAGAGCGACGGACGGAACTCTCCGATGATTCCAGGGTGGAGCTCGAAGAGATCGAGGAGATCCGGTACATCCCTCTGCCTCCGCCGCCTGCGGAAGAACCGGATGATGATGCCGCGGTAGCGGACGGCGACGAAGACGAAGCAGAGCCCACACCGGCGGTGATGCCCGTTCTGGTGCCCGTTCGGGTACAGGTCGTGCCGGAGGGGGCAAC
This sequence comes from Alkalispirochaeta sp., assembly GCA_046540055.1. Classification (GTDB taxonomy): domain Bacteria; phylum Spirochaetota; class Spirochaetia; order DSM-27196; family Alkalispirochaetaceae; genus Alkalispirochaeta. Next base: position 15,642 of record JBKHFT010000023.1, on the reverse strand, counting down.
GATCGCGATCAACGGTCGCCGGGTGGGCCAGAACCGGTTTTCCGGCGTCTACCAGCCGGGGGACCGGGTAACATTCGAGTTGTCCCTCGACGGGTACCGGACGGAAACGCTCAGTGTAACCGTCGATCCTGATCGGGGTCGGGCGTATCGGGTACAACTCGCGCCGGTTCCGCAACGGCCTGAACCCGAACCCGAACCGGAGCCCGAACCGGAGCCCGAACCGGAGCCCGAACCGGAGCCGATAGAGGCAAACCTCGAAGTCTCGACGGATCCCGGGGATGCCCGGATTTTCATCGACGGTCGCGAAGCGGGTACCGGTACCTTCGAAGAGGCGTTTGAAGTCGGACAGGAGGTCGTCGTCCGGGCGGAACTCGACGGATACGATACGGTGGAACAGACGGTGTCGATTACCGAGGAGATTGAGCCTCTCAGTATCTCGATGAACCGTACGATCGCCGGGGTCCGGATAGAAACGATCCCGGACGATGCGGTTGTCACGATCAACGGTGAGAATCGGGGACAGGGTTCGGTGACCGCCGAATTCCCCCTCGGCGAAGAGGTCGCCGTCTCGGTATCCCGGGAAGGATACGAGTCCGTGGAGCGAACCGTTGAAGTTGAAGGTACTGCGGAAGCGGTCCGTTTCGAACTCGAGCGCCTGATCGGTACGGTAACGGTCTCCGCTCAACCTGCGGACGCAGCGATTCTGATCGACGGCCGGCGTGTTGGTACCGGTTCGGTCTCCCGGGAGTATCCCGTCGGGACCGATTTGACCCTCCAGATCCAGCGAAGCACCTACGCACCGCTGGAGATCCCCGTTACGGTAGAGGAGGGGATCAACGAGTTCGAGTACCAGCTCTCCCGGACGATCGGTTCTCTGGCGGTAACGGTAGTTCCGAACTCCGCCCGAATCTCGATAAACGGCCGGGCAGCCGGGACCGGATCGGTCACGCAGGAGTTCGCGATCGGTGAAACGGTACAGGTCTCCGCTTCACGCCCCGGTTTTGCTCCGGTGCGGCGAAGCGTTCAAGTCTCCGACTCGCGTGCCGCCGTTGAGCTCCGTCTGCAACCGCGGCCGATCGAAGCGACGATATCCGCCGCATCGTCGCCGTGGATCCGTGGTCTCGTCACTGACGGAACCCGCGTGTTTGGCGCCGACGGAAGGGGAACGGTATACGCCGTCGACCCGGGAGGGCGCCTCCTGTGGCAACGGGCCACGGAGAACAGCGGGAACGAGAACTCTCAACCGGTTGTGTCCGGTGGGCGCGTCGCGTTCTCCGGTGCAGCGGAGCTGGTAGTGCTCTCTGCCACAACCGGCCAGGTGCAGGGGCAGCGCGCTCTCAGCGGCGCCGAGTCTCACCTCTTTGGACGGCGCGTAGCACCCCGGAGGGGAGGATGGTTCTTCCCGTCCGATGACGCAGTGCTGGTACTCTCCGCCGACGGTCGAAACGAGGAGCGCCGCTTCAGCGTACCCGGAGGGTCGAAGATGAGCGTCGGCGTCGCATCCAATCGGATCCTTATTGCGGACCAGCAGGGAGGGGTCGTGATCCTCGACGCGTCCACGGGGAACGTGATCACCACCGTTTCCACCGGGATGACTCAACCGGTGGCCCTTGCGCCGGCGATCTCGGGGAACACTGCGGTATTCGTCGGCCGTCGGGGAACGGTGACGGCGATCAGCGTATCCGGAGGTTCGGTCCTGTGGGACTCAAGCCTTCCTGGTGGACGAGGAAGCTTCGTGGATCCGGTCGTCGTCGGACAGCGGGTGCTGTTCCTCGATCGGAGCGATCTGGTTGCCCTCTCTTTGGGGGACGGCTCCCGGAGCTACACGTTGTCCGGTGTCGCGGGAGTCCCCGCAGTTGACGGTACGACGATCTATGTTCCCTACGCAGATGGAACAATCCGGGCCCACGACGGGTCGACGGGGCGAACTCTGCGGGAGCTCTCACTGCCCGCTGCGGCTGCAGGTGGAGCGGTGATGGTCGGCGAGCGCGTCGCTACCGGTCTGGAAGACGGCCGAGTGGTGATTATTCATCCCGCCGGTATGTAACGATTATTTCGACGCGGCGGTTGAGCTGTTGCTCCTCCGTCGCCCGAGTCACCGGCCGGGTTGCACCGTAGGCCCTTCGGTCGATCGACATCCCGGCCGGGAGATTCAGATACTCAAGGACCGATCGAACGCGACCGGTGCTGATCATCTCCCGTCCCGCCTCGTTTCCGTACAGCGCGGTGTGTCCCTCCAGGGTGATCGTTTCCGCCTCCCACCCGGTGAGGCGTTCCCGCAGTGAATCGAGCACCCGACGCCCTTCCGGGGTCAACGAGACGGAGTCGGGACGAAAATAGACCGTCTCGTTTTCGGTAGCCGGCACGATCACCTCGTCGGGAGGCGCGGTATCCGCGATCGAACCGTTCTGATCGATCGACGACGATGACGGCGTGTCGTCGGCAGCGGATCGACCGGTCCGTTCCGGAGGTTCCTGTGAGAGTGCCGGGTTCTCCGGTGCCGGTGCTCCTTCGTCGGCGGTTGTCGACTGCGGCGACGTGGAACGTGGCGGTGTCGAATCCGTATCCGGCGCCTCCGCTTCTGGGCGCGTGGTGTCCCGGCGAATGCTCCTTCCGGTGTCCTCTTCGCTTCCGGACGACGCGACCGCCGATCGTTCCCCGCCGGTACAGCGGCCGACAAGCGCCACGCTTCCCGCGACCAGAAGGAGCAGTAAGGGGATCACGAACAACCCCCGCCGCGACCGCGGGATATGGATCGTTGCGGCGTCGATCGAACGACCGTCCCGGGAGAGACGCAGTTCATAGACGCGCCGGCGGAGGCGTTTTGCTTCGAGGACGAAGACGGGACGGCGTCCGTCGCTCCCTCTCGTGTGGGAGATGCGGAACCGGTGGACCCGTCGGGTGCTCCGGGGGAACTCCTCGCCGCGGCGATAGTGGAGGAGATATACCTCGATCTCGGCGGTATCCTGGTCGGGCGAGAGGGTTGTGAGACGGCACGCACCGTGCAGGTCACGTTCGACCGAGAGGAGCCGCGAGTACGCTCGTTCCAGGCCTTCGACCTTGACCGCCAGATTTCTGGACATACGCTCCCTATTATCGCGCAAATACCGGACGTTGTCCAAAACGGACCGACACGACCGCCGGGTGGTTGAAGTTTATGCAATTCACCGGTACGATCCTGCATAAAAATACAGAAATTCCGACAGGAGGAGCCGGTGGCGAGTCAAAACCCCGTTATCATTGTTACGTTCATTCTCTATCTCATCTTCATGATGGGGATTGGCGCGTACTTTTATCGTCGAACAACCAACCTCTCGGACTACATCCTCGGCGGCAGGAAAGTGAACTACTGGGTCACCTCTCTCAGCGCACAGGCTTCGGATATGAGCGGCTGGCTTCTCATGGGCTTGCCGGGGTACGCGTACCTCGCCGGTCTCGAAGCGTTCTGGATCGCCTTCGGCCTCGCCGTCGGCACCTGGGTCAACTGGAAGTTCGTAGCGCGACGGCTGCGGATCTACACGGAACTCGCCGGTGACGCGATTACCCTTCCCGACTATTTCGAAAACCGTTTTCGCGATTCTACGAAGATCCTTCGAATCGTCAGTTCGATCTTCATCCTGGTGTTTTTTCTGATCTACACCTCCTCTGGGTTTGTCGCCGGGGCGAAACTCTTCAGTTCCGTCTTCGGTCTCCCGTACCAGACAGGTCTGATCGTCGGCGTTGTCGTGATCATCGGATATACCTTCCTCGGTGGGTATCTGGCGGTGAGCTGGACCGACTTCTTCCAGGGGGTCCTTATGTTCATCGCCGTCACGATCGTGCCGATCGTGGGATTCCGCCTCGCCGGAGGCGTTGAGGGAACGTTCCGGACGGTGCGAGCGATCAACCCCGAACTACTGAACATCTTTACCGCCACCGACGGTACCGCGATCAGCGCGATCGCGATCATCAGTCTCGTTGCCTGGGGGTTGGGATACTTCGGCCAGCCCCATATCCTTGCGCGATTTATGGGGATCAGAAGCGCCGACGAGATCGCCCCGGCGCGACGGATCGCGACGGTCTGGGTTGTCGTCAGCCTCGCCTTTGCGGTGATCGTCGGTCTCGTCGGGCTTGCCGGGCTCGATCTCTCCTTCGAGGGAGCCGACAGTGAGCGGGTATTCATCTATCTGATCGATGCGGTGATCCCCCCGGTCTTTGCCGGAGTGTTCCTTTCGGCGATCCTTGCGGCGATCATGAGTACCGCCGACAGCCAGCTCCTGGTGACTTCCAGCGCCCTGACGGAGGACCTTTACGCGGTGCTTCTTCGGAGCAAAGCGTCTCAGAAGGAGCTCGTCTGGATCAGTCGGGGGTCCGTCGTGGTGGTAGCGGTGATCGCGATGTTTATCGCCTTCGACCCCGACTCGAGTGTTCTCGGCCTCGTCTCATACGCCTGGGGCGGATTCGGTGCGACCTTTGGTCCGATCGTACTCCTCTCGCTCTTCTGGCGTCGCATGACCCGTAACGGCGCTCTCGGGGGACTTCTCGCCGGAGGAATCACCGTGATCGTCTGGAAGAACCTCAGCGGCGGGATCTTCGATCTTTACGAGATCGTACCGGGCTTTATTTTCGGGTTGATCGCGATCGTGGTCTTCAGCTACGTGGGAGCCGAGCCTTCGAGGGAAATTACCGACGAGTTCGACCGTGCCGTCGGAAGCTGAGTCTGTCAGAAGCTGAGACCGACGGCGAAATGGATCGCCCATCGCTGCTCCTGCGTAAACGTCTCGCCGGGGTTGTACGCCACGTCCAGACGAAGGGGGCCGATCGGGAGATGGTACCGAAGTCCCAGTCCGATCCCGCTGCCGATCTCCTGGTCGATTCTCCACGACGCGTCTCCGACGGTGCCGAGATCGTAAAACGCCGCGAGGAACAGTTCATCAAAGAGGCGTCGGCGAATCTCGATACTGCCAAGGGCGCTGGTCAGACCGCCCCGAGGGTCTCCTCCGGAGACACCCGGCCCGAGACGGTCCTCCACGAAGGAACGTACCGACCCGGCGCCCCCCAGGAAGAGGCGTTCCTGAATCGGTAGCGTCGTTCGATCCTCGAGGAGTATCCTGGTCCTGTACTCGCCATGGAGAGAGAAGTAGGTATCGGTAGTGATCCGGTGGTGGGTCGTTCCCTCGATCTCCAACCCCCAGAAGGCGATCTCCGAACCCAGTACGGGAACCGCCAGCATCCCGTGAACTGCTCCCCGTTGTCCCCTTGTCGGCAGAAGGATGCTGTCCCGGGAGTCACCGACGATCCCGCCGCTGACACGTCCGGTGGTCAGTGCCGGATCCTCCTCATCGGCGATCGCCGCGGTGATCCCACGAGCCTCGGTATAGGACCACCGATACGCCAGATCAGTCTCCCACGTCTCGGAAAGCTGGTAGTATCCGGTGAGTCCCGCCGCGGCGCCGGTGCGTTCGTAGGAGGGGCCGTCACGGTATTCGTAGGCACTGTCGAGAGAGAGGCGCACTGAAGGTCCGAAAAGCGTACGATCCGTCAGGGATGTCGACAACTCTCCGGTACGAAAACTCAACGCACCGGTGGTACTCCAGCTGAGGGCGCGGCCGAACAGGTTGTTGTCGGTGTAGTTGATACGTCCCCGAAGGAGCTCGTAGCTCCCCCATCCGGCGGCAACCTCGACGTATCGGCTTCGGCCTTCCCGGAGGGTCAGGTTCAGATCGGTGGGGATCGGCGCTCCTTCCTCTTCGTCTTCCCGGGGGTCCTCGGTGATATCGATAAAGGAGAACACGCCGAGACCGTAGAGGCGCTCTTCAAAGGACTCGACCTTCAGGACATCGAGGGTGTCCCCCTCTTCGAAGGGGAGCAATCGTTCCACGAATCGTCTTCGCGTCCGCAGCGCGTCGTCCCTGTCGCCGGTCACGACAAGATTCCGGAACGTTCGGGGAGCACCGGTTTCGACGGTGTACCGTATCGTTGCATTTCCGGTAGGATCGAGCTCCGTCGTGTAAGTGATCTCAGGCCGATATCCCCACAATCCGAGGGTGTGGCGGATCTCCGTCTCCCCGACGACCGCCTGACGGGGAAAATACACACCTCCGAGAATACTCAGAGGTTCGAGTTCACTCCGAACGGAGCGAGGGAGCTCCGGGGCATCGATCATGATCGCCTGTACGTGGTATCTGGTGCCCTCCTCAATCGGTATCGATATCTCGATGAATTGTGCGTCTTCGGCGTGACGAACCGTCTCCACCACGGGACCGACGGTGGCGTCGATGTAACCTTCGAGAAGGTATGCGTTCTCGATTCGGCGAAGAACACGGTTCAGCCGCTGTTCCTCAAAGGGATCCCGGACCGCATCCGCGCCGGGGGCGCCCCCGACTGGAACGTACCGATGCAGCTCATCGTCGGTGAAGTGGTCGTTTCCCGAAAACGAGAACGTTCCGAAGTAGGTGAGCGGTCCCGTCGTTATGTTGAATACCACGATGCGCACATTCGGCCACCCCGTTGCGGTACGGACCGGTTGGGAATCGCGGTCCCCGGTTGTACGAAACATGCGGTATTCCACCCGGGCGTCCGGGAATCCTCGCCTTCGAAGGTTCTGCTCCATCGTGTATGCGATATCCGCTACGTCCGCCGCACGTCCCTCGCCTTCCTCGATCGGACCGATCAGCTCGGCGACCTCCTCCTGAAGCTCCCGGGCGATCTCGTCGGAGACGCCGAAGATCTGTACTTCACGGCCCGCGTCGTGCGGAGTCTCTCGGCCCTCGGCCGACGCCGGGGATCGTTCGGGGAGGACGAGGAGTGCGATCGCGAGGAGCAGAAGTACTGCATCCCGATGGGTCAGTCGAGCCAGAAACGCCATGCCAGGTCCATATTGTACCGTTCGAAGCGATCTCTGCGGAACACGAGAAACCACGAGTCTTCGTCGGTGAGGCGGAATTCGATCTCAATCGTTTCTGCTCCTCCTTCGCTCACGCCTTCTCCGAGGATAATATTGACGCGATCGGCGAGCTCCGATCCCGCTTCGCCGGAAGAGCCGAGGAGGGACTGCACAACCTGTGTTCCCAGGCGACTGCCGAGGGCGAGAGCGGTGCGATTTCCGGAGCGTCTCATTTCCTCCGGGGTGAACCCCGTCATGAGTAGCACGAGGGCCTCGCTTTGCGGGAGAGCCGGGACCGTTGTGACGTCCACCTCGACCTCGGGGAGGCTCCCCTGTACCGTGATCGTCAGCCGGTAATCCCGCAACTGCGTCGTACCCCGGGCCTGCAGCTCCGGTGAGAACGGACGATCTACGGGGAACCGAAGGACCCCCTGTCGCAGAGATATCGATGTCAGCGGCAGTCTGAGCGTTCCGGAATCGGTAAACACGCGGCCCGAGGGACGGGGAATCCCGAGAGTCCCTTCAAGAGAGAGATCGGCAGAGAACGCTCCGTCGTACAGGTTGTTTTCTACCTGGATCGTCTCGTCGGCGATGATCTCAACATCGAGGCGAGTGTTCTCGCCGAAGCGTCCCGGGACACTGAACAGCTGGAGAACCTCGGGATCCAACTGGGGGATCGCGTCGAAATCGACGAGGGGAATCTGCTGGGAGTAGATCGCGTCACGAATCGTGACGGTTCCGTCCAGTCGGTTTCCCGCGTCGCCGTTACGACGGAGCGCCGCGTCGACGTCGGCACGGACCCGCAGCGACGGTGAGGAGGAAACAAGCAGATTGGTGCCGTTGAGGCGGATCGTATAGCCTCCCGGGTCATCCGGAGTCGGGAGATCTCCTTCGAGGCGGACCGAGAAGGGAGCGAGTCCCACCTCTCCCCGTATCTCTTCGGAGTGGTAGCGGCGATCGTCAAAGCGAAGAACGCCGTTGATCGCGGAGATCGGTGGAAGCGATCCGGAAAGCCGGATATCCCCGTCCCTCAGAGCCACTTCGCCGCCGATACGTGGCGACGCGAGGGAACCGCTCCCCGAAATACTCCCATCGATCGTCCCGGTGAGAGCTACCACGCCGGGAACGAAGGGTGCGATGTACTCGAGAGGAAGGTCGCTGCGACCGGTGAGCCGCCAGGTGATCTCCTCGAGCTCTGCTTTCGGGCTTGCCCGGGAGAGTCCGGGGACGGTTGCATCCGCCGAGAGGGTGAGTACCTCCCGGTCGTCGGCGGTGAGAGAGAACTCGCCAACCAGACGGTCGTTGTCCTCTTCGGTGATTCGAACTCGACCGGTGAGCTCGTCGAACCCGAACCCTTCGCCTCCTCTGGTGGCAGCGTCCATTCCCGGTCGACCCCGAAAACGGACCGTTCCCGAAAGGTCACCCGTCCGTTCGGCGAGAGTGATCGATGCCGAGAGAGATCCGTCGGGTCTCTGCTCATCCTCATCGCGTGGAAAGAATCGGGAGAACTGCGGGCTCCGGATATCGACTTCAAGGGTTGATTCCACCAGGTTGAGCAGTTCGACGCGATCACGGGCGATCGCGACGGGAAGGCGGCCGGCGACGGAGGCGGTTACGAGGGGGTCGAAACGGACATCGCCCGATGGAATGAGTACGCTGTCGCCGTCCTGAAGGATCCTGAATGCAACGGAACCTCGCTGACCGAAGAGATCGATCTCGTCGCCGGAGAGATCGATCGAGAATCGCGGGCGGTCCGGACGGGTGTCCACTTCGATCGTGGTATCGATCGTCCCGGAAAGAACCGGAGCCTGGTACGGTACCGGCTGCACCCTTTCCGGCGGCTCTACTCCTTCCGCCGGCTCCACCCCTTCGGGCAACTCATCTGCTTCGGGCGATTCCGTCGTTTCGGACGAATCAGCGGCTTCGGGCGATTCCGCCGTCTCGGACGACTCAGCGCCTTCGGACGACTCGAGCCCGATCGTGGTGGATCGGACGAGTTCCGCGAGGTCGAATCGGGCGAGGGAGATCTTCGCAACGATTCCGTCGCGATACGCGTCCCCTTCGAGAGTGAGTATCGACGGTTCCCGTACGATAGGATGCGGTACATCTTCGGATTCGATCAGATCGACACCGATCCCCCGTGTCTCGTCCGTACCGACTGCAGCGACGGAGAGCGCCAGATCGTCGAGGCGGAACGCTTCTCCATTCCCGGTGATCGTTGCCACCCTTCTTCTTCCGGCAGACCCTCCCGTCGAGAAGTAGAACCCGCCGAACCGGCCTGATCCTTCGTCGATCCTGAGTGCGCCGTCGGAGAAGGTGCCCAGAATCTCGACGTACCGGGGATCTGTATCGGTGAGACGAACCTCGCCGTCAATCTCGCCGCTCATCTCGTCGGGAATCGTCCCGAATCCGACGCGCGCCACCGCGTCCCAGGGTGCGGAAAACGATAGCGTTACGTCTCCGTCTACGCCTTCGTTGCGGGCGCGCACCGTTGCCACCGCGTCGGATATCATCCGGTTGACGGTATCGACGGTAGCGCCGAATACGATGCGGTATCGCGATCGATCGTCGATCGTACCGTCGATCCTGATCGTCCCCGCGGTTCCCATCGCTCCGTTCAGCGCGAGTTCCGGGAGTGAAACGGTTTCGTCCTCCGACGGGGCGTCGCGATCGATCTGAAGAATCCGCAGCAGCGGTGATGGTACGAGTCGACTCGGGAATACCACCCCCTGCGGTATCGACAGCTGTATCCCGGAAACGGTGAACTCCTCGGGGGTGTCCCGGGGTATGACGACCTCTTGAAGGCTGAGGTTTCCGAGGGAGCCGCCGTCAACCGATCCCGATACCCCGATACGATCTTCGACGGTCACGGCGGTGATCGTGGTGCGCGGAACGTACCAATCCGGGGGCACCGGTAACCCGAGTGCCGCCGGAGTGATGCCGTCGGCGTCGATCGCGAAGCGGAATTCCGGGAGAAGCGCTGCAATCTCCGCCAGGTCTTCCCGTTCCCCGAAAGACAGGGCGCCGCCGTCTCCACCTCGCGTGTCGTCCCCTCGGCGCCCGCCGCCCCCACCATGTGCGCCGTCCCCTCCGCGCCCGGGGGCGATCTGCTGTACCGTGTCGTACAGATACCGGAGTCCTTCGGTCACCGGGAGGGACGAACCCGAGCGGAGATACACCGCTTCGGGGTCCTTCTCCGACGATTCCCGGGTCGGCTCGGTAATCCCGACGCGGGCCTCGAGAGAAACGTGTTCGAATGCGTCGAGAGCGCGGAGGAACGACGCGTCGGCGGTCGCCGTACCCGATGCGGGATGAGCGAATGCTGCGGACCTGATCCTCCCGTCGACGGCGAGCTCCTCTGCGTCAACGGTTGCGGACAACGCGACACCGGGACCGTCTATCGAAAGGGTTCCCCGCCGCAGGTTATCGATGGTGGGGTCCGCTGTGCCGGTCTCCGTACGAGGTGGCTCCTGCCGGTTTCCCCGGGAGGTGGTGTGTTCGGTATCGTCGGTGACTACCATCGCGATCGCCTGATATCGTCCGATCGTGAGATCGGCGACGAGGGACCGGATACCGACTTCGACCGTCCCGGTGCCGACCGGTTCCTCCGGTGATCCCGTATCGTCGGCGTACCCTTCGGTATAGATCTCCAGCGACGTTGCGATCGGTCGGGGCAGGAAGAACTCCTCGATACTCCGGAATACCGTCTCCTCCCAACGGGCGGTTCCTTCGATGAACGCTGCGAAGCCGGAGCGTGTCGGAGATGCGGCGATATCATCCGGGATTTCGGAATGACTGTCGGCCCCGTTCCGGGAGCGTTCTTCGTCGGAAGATTCGGACCCAGGGGGTGCGACGTCGGTACCGACCCGGAGGTATACCGCGGTCTCCTCGACGGAGAGATCCCGGAGCGCCTCCCGCAGTTCGCCCCGGAAGGGAGCAGTGAGATCGTAGGTGATCGCCAGATCCGCCAGCTCTACCGCTGATACGCGAAGAGAAGGGTTGTTCGCAACGATCGTGACTGTCGGTACCGTTACCGTATCCGGATCGGGGAAGGATGTTCCCTCGATCGTCACAGTGTAGGCTCCTCCACTCCGCGCATGTACGATGCCGTTGATTACGGTGTTCGCGACCTCGTCGGTAAACCGTACCAGGGCGAAGAAGCTACCGATGATGAACAGTGCGACAAGAAGATAGGGGGTATTCGTGAGATGTCGGTGCAACGTCACCGCTACAGTGTATTGAAAAACGGCACCTCCGGTCCAACGGACGGGTCGTCTACTCCTTCGCTGTTCGGCAGGGTATACTCGGTGCTCTATGCAAACCGGTAACCGGTACGCCCTCTACTGGCACGCGTTTTTCCTCGCCGTGACGGTGAGTTTCACGGAAGTCAACACGGTCATGCCTGCCCTCATTCTTGAAGCCGGCGGTGAAGAGTCTCTTGTCGGAGCCCTCACCGCGGTGATGGTAGGGTTACCCCTGATATCGCAACTGATCTTCGCAGGGTTTCTCCATGCGCGGCATCGGAAGAAACCGTATCTCCTCTTGGGTATCAACCTCCGGGTTGTCGCCCTCGCCGGTGCGGCCCTGGGGATTGCTCGCCTCGGTACATCCGAGGGAATCATTCCCGTCGTGTTCCTCTCGATGGCGATCTTCGCGCTGAGCGGCGCCTTTGCCGGGGTTTCCTACACCGATCTTGTCGGAAAGGTGGTCCCTCACCGCGAGCGAGGCGGGTTTTTCGTGAACCGGCAGGTCGCGACGAGTCTCGGCCTACTCGTCTCTGCGATCGCGACGAGGGTATTTCTCGGTGCAACGGTATTCCCTGAGGGATACATCGTCCTCTTTGCCCTCGCCTCGGGATTCCTCTTGCTTGCGACCGGCGGGTTCTGGATGATCCGGGAACCCCTGCCGGCCGAAACGGAAGCGAACGCTGAATCCGCCGGGGGGAGACCGAGCTTCCGTGATGCGTTCCGGGAAGTTCCGGAGATCCTTCGCACCGACCGGAACATGCGCAACCTGATAGCCCTCGTCAATATGGCTGCTCCCGGGTTTACCGCAATTCCTCTTGTCACCGCCCTCGCACACCGGTCGTACGACCTGAATCAGACGATTGTCGGAACGTTTGTTCTGGTCCAGATCTTCGGCATGCTTGGTTCCAACGTGATCTGGACGCGCCTGGTGGGGCGGGGCGGATTCCGACTTGTTCTCCGGGCGGAACTGCTCCTTCTCGGGGTTCTTTTTCCCCTTGCGTTCCTCGCCGCCGGGCGTCTTCCGGTATGGGGATATGGAGCGTTGTACCTCGTGACGGGGGCGGTGATCTCGGCACAAAGGCTCGGTGTTGAGGCGGTGGTCGTGCAGATCGCTCCCGATGCGAAACGGGCGCTCTATGCGGGGGTGTTCGGCGCGGCAAATCTCGGCACCGCGGTGATGCCCCTCGTCACCGGTGCGCTGGTGGCAAACCTCGGGTTTCCTCTGGTGTTCGGCGCAGCATCGTTGATCGCTCTCGGTGGACTGGTTCCCCTCCGGTCGATCTCGTGTGGCGAGTGGTATCGGAACCGGTAATCTCCGGGAGCCCTTCAGTTGCGCTCCTGCGGCACGTCGCCGGCAGCGTCGGTCGTGAGAAGAACCGGGCGGTCAGGTGAAGACCGCTTCGATCAGTGTTGCGTGGTAGATCAGCGTTTCGTCGTTTTCGAAAGGAGCGGCGAGCTGGACGCCGAGAGGGAGGCCGTGCGGGCCCATCCCGTGAGGGAGACGATCGACGGGGATCGATACGGTCGGTACTCCCGCGTAGGTCCAGGGTAGATTCATCACCGGGTCGCCGGTGGAATCGATGCCCTTCGGCGCTTCACCCGGTGTCGCCGGGGAGATCCACACCGTTGCGCCGTGTCGTTCGATCGCAGCACCGAGGCGCTTCCGGAGCTCCTCCTGGCCACGCCGGGCGCTCTCGTACGTCTCGTCGGATACGCCGCAACCGGTCTCGATCAGCTCGAGGCTCCGCGGGTGGTATCGTTCACCGTACCGGTCGAGCCAGAAGCGGTGTACCTCGGCAAACTCCCGGGCGATCATCGCACGGTGCGCCTCGTTGATCGTAGCGATATCGTCCATGATCGAGACGCGCTGCACCGCGATCCCCAGCCCCGTGAGACGCTCCACGGCTGCTTCGAGGGCGCGTCGCGCCGATTCGGTTGCCTGAGACAGGTAGGCATCATCGGGAACGAGGACGGTCCGGACCGATTCGTGGAGAATCTCCCGAAGCCCCGGCGATACTGCGGAGATCCCTTCGGCGGCGCTCTTCGCTCGTCGGGCGGCGGTGATCTCCTCCTTCGCGTGGGTGGTATCGGCGGATGTGGTGTCCCAGTTGTCGACGAGTACCGCCGCTACTTGAACGGCGGTCGCGACGTCGGCGGCGATCACTCCGACGTGGTCGGCGGAGGGAGAGAAGGGAACCACACCACCGACGGGTACGCGTCCATAACTCGGCTTGTACCCGACAACTCCGCAGAAACTTGCAGGTCGGGAGATGCTCCCGATCGTCTGCGTTCCCAGCGCGGCGTGACAGAAACCGGCGGCAACCGCAGCGGCGGAACCGCTGGAAGAACCGCCGGGGGTGTGATCGGTGTTTCGGGGATTCACCGTCGGTCCCGGCGCGAAGTAGGCGAACTCGGTCGAAACCGTTTTTGCCAGGACGATCGCACCGGCCGAGCGGAGGCGGGCTACAGCCGTGGCATCGGAACCCTCGGAGCCGCCACCGCACTCACCCGGCGCTCCGGGTTCGAGAAACGCCTCCGCCGGGAGGGACGATCCCGCCCGGGTCGGGAAATCGGAAGTATGAAAGAGGTCCTTGACCCCGACGATCATGCCCGACAACGATCGGGGGGGCGTCTCTTCCGGTAGTCGCGATCCCTTGAGGGTCCCCTGATTCCCCCGTACCTCTTCCATGGCCGATTCGATTCGGTGACGCCGATCCCGGTCGGTCTCGTCGGGAAGCAGCGCGTGGATGCGGGGCTCCCCCGTCTCGACAGAATCAAGAATCTCGTTGAGTTCCTCCGGAGTGGGCACCCCGGTGTATACCCGGGGAATCAGCGGGACCGTCGGGGATTTCCGTGGCATCCTTCCATCTCCTCTTGAATCGTGTTGAATCCCGTTGCTATACCACGCCCTGCCGACGAAGGTCGGCGATCTGGTCGTCGGTGTAGCCGATCGTTTTCAGCACGTTCTCGGTGTGCTCTCCCAGTTCGGGGATCGGAGGTCGCGTCCGGGGATCGTCCATCCCGCTCATTTTGATCGGGTTCCCCGCGACGGAGACCGTCCCGGCGATCGCGTCTTCCACGGTGACTACCATGTTCCGGGCGCGAACCTGGCGGTTCTGCAGGACTTGCTCGATCTTGTTGATCCGGCTGTGGGGGATTCCTGCGCGGGCGAAGAGGGACGACCACTCCGCGACGGTTCGTCGCGCAAAGAGGGGCTCGAGGATCGCGTTCAGCTCTTCCAGGTGCTCCGTACGCTTCCGGTTCGTCTCGAATCTCGCGTCCGACGCGAGGGCGTTCCGTTCAACGGCGGTACAGAACGACTGCCAGAGGGCGTCGTTGCCGATCGCGACGACGATCCAGTCATCGGAGGCATGGTACGCCTGAAAGGGGCTGATGGTGGGGTGCCGGTTCCCGAGGGGTTCCGGACTCTTCCCGTCTACCTGGTACCGCGCCAGAGCGTTCTCGAGGATCGCAACCTGGGCGTCGAGCATCGCCACATCCACCTTCTGCCCCTCACCGGTGAGGTGCCGCTGGTTCAGAGCGGCGAGGATTCCAACGGTGTTGAACAGGGCGGCTCCAATATCCCCGATGGAGCACCCGACCCGCGTCGGCGGCTGATCGGGCCAGCCGGTAACGCTCATGAGGCCGCCTTCCGCCTGGGCAAGAATATCGTAGGCGGGTTTCGCGCTGTCAGGCCCGCTGTGGCCGTATCCTGAGGATACCGCATAGATCAAGCCGGGATTGATCGTTCGGAGCTCGTCGTACCCGAGACCGAGTTTTTCCATCACTCCCGGACGGAAGTTCTCCACGAGAATGTCGTGGTCCGCGACGAGCCTGCGGAGGATCTTTTTGCCTTCCTCCGTTTTCAGGTTGAGGGTGATACTCCGTTTACCCCGGTTGATACTGACGAAATAGAGGCTTCGCCCGTTCTTGAAGGGGCCGAAATGGCGGGAGTCGTCACCGATCCCGGGCATCTCGACTTTGAGGACATCCGCCCCGAGATCGGAGAGGAGCATCGTGGTGAAGGGTCCCGCCAGGACGCGGGTCAGGTCCAGAACCTTTACGCCCGCAAGGGGGCGAGAGGGGGCACCACCCCCGCCGGAGGTGGTGCCTGTTTCGTTGGGTGCACTCATTGATCGCCGGCCGCCGTTACTTCGCGTTTTTCGCGCGCTTCCGGCCCTCTTCGACGAGCCAGTCGTTCCTGGCCCGGGCGACGTCACCGAATTTGGTGAGTTCAGCTCTGGCCTTCTTCGCCATCTTCTCTTCGTAGGTCTTGTCGTCGACGAATGCGACGATACGGGCGATCGACGACTCACCGTCGACGAATCGCCAGGGGAACGCGCCGATCGTGACGCGCTCGTTCAGCAAGAGGTCGATGTCACCTCCAACACACTCGGCGTGGATGATCCCGTGGGGGAACATCTCTATGTGCATGAGCTGATACTTGTCGTCGGTGAAGATCTCGGTGAGGCCTTTCCCGTATTTTTTCTGCATGTGGATGTCGCACTCCGCCGCCTGCCGGGGCATCCA
>JBKHFT010000022.1:0-29100 GCA_046540055.1 Alkalispirochaeta sp. | reverse complement strand
CGGATGGAAGTACACCGTGGATCTGACCGTCGTCGGCGGTCGCATCGTAGCTGCAAACTGGACCGGTATCCACGAAGAGGGCGGTACCGACAAGAAGACCCGTTCGATGGACGGCGAGTACGGTATGGTCGAGAACGGCGGTGCGATGGCTCCCTGGTTCGAACAGGCGCAGGCAGCGGAAGAGTATCTTCTGGAAGTACAGGATCCTACCGATATCGAGTACACCTCGGAAGAGGGTCACACCGATGCGATCTCCGGTGCGACGATTCATGTCATCGAGTTTTTCACCCTCGCAGAGGAAGCTCTAGAGGGAGCACGTCGGTAAGCCCGTCGTTACTCTCTGCCGGAAAACGGAGCGGGCGGGTAGTCCCGCCGCGGCTCCGCGCCGGATATAACCCTAAAAAACCCCGGAAAAAACACCGGTGACACGAAAACGGCCGGCCCCGATCGGGACCGGCCCTTTTTCAGGAACTCGAAATATCGAAGCAGGTCCGAATGTCACGATGCACGGGACAACAGGTGGGTCGTAACGGTACGAAGAATCCTGCGATCCTCCCCCGCGGGGAGGCGATCAAGTTCCCGGTGAGCGCGGCGGGTATACACTTCAGCGGCGGCAAGAGCTCCCGCGCGACCGCCGGCTCCCTCGATCCGGGTACGCATCTCTTCAAGCGCCTTGTGCTCCCAGAAGCGTACGATACCGTTTCCGCCGCCGCTCCGCCGGGCGATCTTCTCAAGGGTCCGAACAAGACGCGGTCGCTGTCCGTTGTTGGCGGCGAGGATCACCGGCAACGTCACGACCCCCTGCTTCAGGTCGGTCCCCGATGGCTTTCCCGTTGCCCTTGCGTCACCAAAGATATCCAGGACGTCATCGATGATCTGAAAGCCGATACCGATGTTGTAGCCGATCCTTCTCAAGATCTCGACGCTCCGGGGATCACACCCCTCTCCACACGATTCGGACGCACCGATATGGAAACTCAGGGAAAAGAGAACCGCCGTCTTCCCGATGACACGGTGGAGGTACTGCCGTACCGACCACTCTTCTTCTCCGAATACCGCGTATTCGGAGACCTCCGACTCGATCAGTTTGCCGATCGTCCCGCTCAACATCGATGCCGTCTCGGGGCGACCGTAGTCGGAGACGAGGGAAAAACAGCGGGCAAAGAGGAAATCCCCCATCAACACAGCCCTCCGGTCGCCATATCGGGTATGGACCGCGGCACCCCCCCGCCTTCGTTGCGAGTCGTCAACGCTGTCGTCGTGTATCAGGGAAGCAACGTGGAGCATCTCCACCGCCGCGGCGAGTCTGATCAGCCGATCGTCGGCGGCACGCCCGCCGGTCTGAACGCGTCCGGCCAGGATCGTGAACGCCGGCCGGAGGAGTTTCGCGTCCCTCCGGAACAGATCGTTCAACCCTTCGGAGATCACCCCGCCGGGGCGGGAGACCTCCTCAGTGATAATCGCTTGAACCCGTTCAAGCTCCCGGCGAATCTCCGGGAAACTGTCCCATATCATCTGTCCCGGGGTTCACCGGTGTACAGATAGGTACGCTTGGCGATCGTACGCCCGTTCCACCACCGCTTGAGCCACGGCATTACCCAGTGGTCGAGGCCGAATCCGCGACCGGCACCGCCGAGCATCACGATCGATGCCGCAATATACCAGAGAAGTTCAGGATTCCCCCATCCGGACGCGATAAACATGAGACCAAAGGCGATTGAGACTACCGCCGCCGGGAACGTAAGGAGTCCGCCGATCAACGCGAGCCCGATAAGCACCTGCAGGACCACAACGCTTCCCTGGAGAAGGAACGCGAGGGTCGGCGCCGCACTCAGCACGTTTTCCGCAAACCACGTGTAGATATCCAACGCCTCAATCAGCGGCTCACCGTACTCCGCGGCGGCCTGACCGGCTGCCTCACCACCCGCCTCGGTCGCCGCTGCGGCTGCGTCGGTGGCGCCTGAGGTTGCGTCCTCAAGAGTCACACCAGGCAGGCGGATCGCATCGGCGGAGATATCACCGAGGCCACCGCTTCCGGGATTCAGCCACCCGTCACGGAGATGCTTGATCCCCTCGGACAGCCACTTTCCACCGAGGAAGAGACGGAGCGGGACGGTCCAGTACACGGGAACCTTCCACGCGAAGTGGCCGCCAAACATCGACCGGTGATCCTTGATCGTAAGGAACTCCTCGCGGATGTACTCCCATACCGCATTCACCCCGGCGAGACCGAACAGGTAGTGCAGGTTGATGAGGTGTTTGATACCCAGGGCAAAGAACCCGGACATCGATATCCCCACCACGTGAGCAACGCCATACCGACTTCCGACGGAAACCATAAACCCGTGGTAGTTCGAGGAGAACTCTTCTTTCTCCTTGCCTTCGATCTCGGCAATGATGTTTTTTGCCGCAGTCTCGCCGGTCTGCAGCGCCGTCTCGACGACCTGCGGAAGAACGTGCTCTTCCTCGACGTACCACTGGATATCCCCAACGACATAAACCGACTTCCGGTCCACCGATTGCATATAGTCGTTGACGAGCAACCGCCCGCGCTGCCCGACGACGTATCGCTCGTCCTCGTCGAAGGCACACCCCGCCATACCATGGATACCCTCGATAGACGCTACCGAGCACTCACCCCGGGCGGTGTGACCTTTCGTAAGGTCGACGCGGCTGCTGAACTCGCCACCGTGGATACCGGCGGTCCAGATGAACGTATCGGTCCGGATCTCCTGGTCGCCGATCCGGACAACTCCCTCGTCTGCGCCGGTAATCATCGCGTTGAGCATCAGCTCCGCACCCATCCGGCGAATACGCTGTTCCGCTTTCTTCGACGGCTTCTCCGGGAAGATCGGCAGGATCGAGTCTTTCGCCTCTATGATCAGCACCCGGACCTCCCGGGAGTCGATGTGATACTTCGGGCAGAGCACGTCCCGTCGCTCGAGGAGCTCGCCGGCAAGCTCGATACCGGTAAAACCGGCTCCGGCTATCGTAAAGGTAAGCATCCGGCGCCGCCGTTCCGGATTCGGCTCCTTCGCAGCTTCCCGGAACCGGTTTTCGACGTGGGTCCGGATCCTGAGAGCGTCCTCGAGAGACCAAAGGGTGAAACTGTGCTCCTGAACCCCGGGAATATCGAAAAATTCCGGTGCACCACCGGCTCCGATCACCAGATAGTCGTACGAATAATGGGCATTATCAGATTTCAGAACCTTCTTATCGAAATCAACCCCGGTGATCTCGTCGATCACCACCTTTACCCGCTTGCCACCAAAGATCTTGTGAAAGCTGACTTGCACCGTCTCCGGCTCCGTTCGGGATCCGGCGATCTCGTGCAGCTCGGTCATGAGGGTGTGGTAAGGGTTTTTGTCGATAAGGGTGATCTCGATATCGTTCCGTTTCTTGAATCGTTTGTACAGCTTTTTCGCCGCGTGAACCCCACCGTATCCACCGCCGAGAATGACTATTCGCTTTGTAGAACTCATGTAGCCTCCAACGTTAGTATGCCGAAAAGCCGTTTTTTATTCCAGCGAATATTACAATATCCGAAATAAAACACTTTTATTGTGAAATCATATACATTATTCTGGGTTGCGCTTTTCGATGTCCCGCTATACCTGCGGGTCGCCACCGTCCGGAACGATCTGCGGCTCTACGTGGGTGATAACCGTCGCATCCGATCCGAAACGATCGCGAATACGGCGTTCTACCTCGGTGGCGCGGATGTGGCCATCGTATACCGTCATCTCTCCCCGTACCCGGAAATGGATCTCCACCGCTACCGTCGGGCCCAGGCGGCGGGTCTTGAGATTGTGCGGATCCTCGACACCGGGAACGCTCCGAACGATCGAGATCAGCTCGTCACACTCGGCGTCGCTCAAGGCGTGGTCGGTCATCTCCCGCAATGCGGCGATCGCCGTTTTTCCTCCCACCGAAACAACGAGGAGCGACACGAGGATACCCGTCACCGGATCGAGGATGATCCACCCCTCTCCCAGGACGATCGCGCCGGTAATCCCGATCACCGCCGCGACGGAACTCAACGCGTCGGAGCGGTGATGCCACGCGTTGGCAATAAGGGCGGGGCTGCTCTCTCTGCGTCCGATGTATCGCGTGACGTGAAACAGGATCTCTTTGGCCAGGACCGAACCAAGGGCGATCAGAACCGTTGCGACCCGCGGAGGAGGAACGGCGCCCCCCGCAACGATCTCTATCGCCCGTTGAACGCCCTGCGATCCGATCAGTCCCCCCGCACCGACCAGGACGAGGCCCACAAGAAAGGCGCTCACCGTCTCGAATCGTCCGTGTCCGAAGGCATGGTTATCGTCAGGTGGGCGCTGTGCGATACGCACGCCGAAGATTACCACCGCATCGGTGACAAGGTCGGACAGTGAGTGAACCCCGTCTGCCACGAGGGCGGCGCTGTGACCTGCAAGTCCTCCGACCACCTTCACCCCGGAAAGCACGATATTCACAATCGCGCCAACGATCGTAATTCCAACCGTTCTCATCGCTTCCTCCGCAGGTCAGGCGGTGCGTGTCACCGCCAGATACACCACATACCCTCCGTATATTACCAGAAAGATACCCCCCCCGATTCTCGGAACGCGACCGGCAACCTTCAGAAAGAGAAGGAGCAGGAGCGTGGTCCCTACCATGAATGCGAAATCACCCCGGTAGTCGGTTGCCCCGATCTCGATCGGACGAATCGATGCGGTCGCCCCGAGAACCATCAGGGAGTTGAAGATGTTGCTCCCGACGATATTACCCACGGAGATATCGGTTTCTCCGTTACGAAGACTGACCAGTGTGGTCACCAGCTCGGGAAGACTGGTACCGAGGGCGACGATCGTAATCCCGACGAATCG
Organism: Alkalispirochaeta sp.; assembly: GCA_046540055.1. Classification (GTDB taxonomy): domain Bacteria; phylum Spirochaetota; class Spirochaetia; order DSM-27196; family Alkalispirochaetaceae; genus Alkalispirochaeta. Next base: position 24,235 of record JBKHFT010000022.1, on the reverse strand, counting down.
CTCACTCGCTCCGAAGAGGTCCGTCGCCAGTACACTCGCCCCACGAACCAGCAATTCCGCCCCTCCGGCGAGAGCTCCTACTCCGACAACAACAAGAATCAGGTCGAGATGTACCGGCCGCTCCGCGTCTTCACGAAGCGGGATCTCTTCGATCGGGACCGAGGTCTCCCCCGACCGGTGATACAGGATCACGAGGTAGGTTACAAGAACCGCAATGAGAAGCGCTCCCTCCCATCGGGAGAGGATACCTCCGCTCCAGAAAGGCTGTTCGCTGTACCGGATGACAGCGAGAGTCACGAGGATATAAGTACCAAACATAAAGGGAGCGTCGAATCGGATCACTCCCCGATCCACCGATGCGGGACGGACGACCGAGGCGATACCGAGGATCAGAGCGATATTGATAACGTTACTGCCCAGGACGTTTCCGACAGATATCCCCATCTTCCCCTGCACCGCGGAGATAGTACTTACGAAGAGCTCCGGAGCGGAGGTGCCGAAGGCGACAACCGTCAGCCCGACCAGCAGGGGAGAGATATCGAAGTGCAGAGCGAGTCCACCCGCCCCTCGCACGAGACCGTTTCCGCCGAAGTACAGGAGAACCCCTCCAATCACGAGGAACGCGGTATTGAGCAAGAGAGATACGTCACTCATACGTTCGTGTATCCGTTGTCGTCGGTCATCGTCGGTTCAGATTCCTCCGGGGATACGGAGCGTGAAGAGCGTCCCGCTACCCGGCGCGGACCGAACGGAGACGGTTCCCCCGTGAGCCTCGATAATATTTTTCACGATCACGAGGCCAAGGCCCGACCCGCCCCGGTCCGATCGGGAAAAAAACGGCTCGAATATCCGCTCAGCAACGTCCGGCGACATACCCTCCCCGCTGTCCTCGACGGTGATGACCGTTGCCGCCGTCGACCGATCTGCACCGATCCGGACGGTACCACCGGAGCGGCACGCTTTCCGTGCGTTGTCCAGAAGATTCATGAGCACCCGGACGACCCGATGGAAATCCACAACCACCGCCGTGTCGTCGGCGACGGCGATCTCGATCTCGATATCGTCGGTGCGTGCCCGCTCCTCGATATAGGACACCGCGGCGGCAATGATCTCCGACGGCTTGACCACCGACATATCGAGACGAACCTCGCCCCGGGCGTAATCGAGAAGTTCTCCCGAGAGCTGCCCCAGGCGCTCCGCCTCGATCTTTACCCGTCTTGCGAACTCCCGAACCCGGTCGGGCTGCTCCGCGACCTGGAGCAACATCTCGGCGTACCCCTTCAATACCGACACGGGATTGCGTATGTCGTGAAGGATCATGTTCGACATCTTCCCGAGGTTGGACAACCGCTCACTCTCGAGAAGCTCCTTCTGTGCCTCCGCGAGACGCCGGTATGCCTCCTCGAGTTCCTCGTTTCGGTGATAGAGGTCGGCGACGAAACTGTCGTTCGACTCCCGCACGATCGCCGACAGGGAGCGCATAATCGACATCGCAACATCCGGGTAGCGCCGGACAAGTCCTGAAAACTCGGAGCGTCTGAGGACCAGAAGCTCGCTCTCCTGCACGCTCACCGCCGTCGCGCTCCGGGGAAGCTCATCGACGAGGGCCATCTCGCCGAGAATTCGTCCCGCCTGGTACCGGGAAAGCAGGCTCGCGTCTTCCCGTCCGTGGTGCTTCCAGACTTGTATCTCCCCGGAGAGGACGATAAAGAGAGCGTCTCCGTATTCTCCCTCGCGAAACACGAACTCACCCGCAGGGAAGATGACGGCGGTGCATACGTCGGCTACGGCATCGATGACGGTATCGTCTAGATCCTCAAAGAAGTACGCATATCGTAAAAACTCACGTGCTCGGTTCATCTCGGGTACGGGGTATGTCGGAAAAAAAAGACCTCCCGTCGAGGGAGGTCTTTCGACGCATTACGGTGCGCATCCGGTATTACCAGTTGTCCACCATATCATCAGGATCCCGACTCTCTTCGGCAAACAGGTCGGTCACGGCCCGCAGGTCGTCGAAATACACGTAATAGGTCCCGTACGCCTCGTTGATATCGGCATCGATCGTGAACCCGAGAATCTTCAGGCCCGTCTCGGTGTTATAATGAGGGTTCCGCTGATCCAGCGTCGGGGGAATCGCAACGGTCAGCTGCTTCCACCCGCTGAAGTTGAGACGCCCCATCGGAAGGACGTTCACGTTTCCGAAGTAATCCTCTACAACGACATTCAGTTCGTGCTGGAAGTTACGCCCCACCACCCAGACCGAGAGGGTTTTGACGATCCCGGGGACCGCGAGGGGGCGAACGGGGATCAGCGAGACGGTAACTGCGCCGCGACGATAGAAGTCGGCTTTCATGCCGATCACGTTTTCGTCGGTTGCCTCAACCCCCGCTTCTTCTTCCGCAGCGATCGGCTCTTTATCCATTGGCCCGCCGGCAACACGGCGATGCATGATCAATCCACGATCAGCGGGTATGGAGGAAAGCCAGAAGCCGGGATCCTCAAACCGGTCGATCGAGATCTCCTGAAGGTTCTGCTGCGCCGTGTCGACGCCGAGCGCGTCGGGGTCCGGTTGTGTCTCCTGCGCCGCAACCACAAACGCAACGGCACAGATCAGAACACCCGTAAGAAAAATGGTTCGTTTCATACGATTAATTCCCCTCTCCCGCATTGGCCCACAGTTCCTGTACGTACTCGGCGTCGCGAAGTTCTTCGCCGTCAAAGGGATCGCGGTACATATCGGTTTCTACCTTGATCTCATCGATGTAGATAAAAAAGCCGTTCACCCGTTCTTCCGGGCGGGTCCACATGACGAGTTTTGTCAGTTCCAGCCCGCGAAGGTCGGAGGTGAACTCGCCTCGCCGCAGCTCCGCCACGTACCGCGCATCCTGAGGAATCCAGCTGGGTATCTCGATTCGCAGATTTCGCCACCCGCGAAAGTTGATGTTTCCCAGCTTCACCACGTGAGTCATTCCCCGATAATCCCGGAGATGCAAATCCATGTAGTAGTCGAAGTTCGAACCCCAGACCCACACGTCGATGTTGTTGACACGGCCGGGAATCGGAATCCCCCGGGGTACCGTCTCACCCTCGTCGTTTTCCTCAACGGGAACAAACTCGAGAAAGTTGTACCCCTGACGATCGAAGGCGGCCTGGACACCAAGAGCACGAAGCGTGGTCCCCTCCGGTTGTCTGCGATACAGCGCTTCAGGCCAGATGTTTACCGGAGCCTGGCGGGGATATCCTTCGCCGACAAACTTGCTGGCCCGGACTTCCCACTGACTCTCTTCGGGATCGTCAAAGTCCTCAATCACAATCGACTGATAGTTGGTCGTTGCCTGCTGCTGCGCCGTTAACGCCATTGGAATCAGCAGCACAGCGACAAGGCCAATACCGAGCAGGCGACCTATCTTCATGCTTCGCTCCTTATCGAGTTCATCATTGGTGGTAGCGGGATAGTAGACGTTTGCACCTTCCGCATTATAGGAACCGAGGGTTCTCTTTGTCAAACCACCTCTCGTCTTTCAGTATCGGAAAAGCGCCGTTGGAACATAAACGGAAGCATCCTCTTTGATCGCATGATCAACATCATCGAAAAGCACCGAAAGATCGTACGTAACGGTCCCCACGACGGGGTAGCCCGCCTGCCGGAACCGCTCTCCCGTTCCCGGGAAGGGGGTCTCGAACACGATCGGAGGCGTCCCGGTTGCTTCACCCCACCGACGGAATACCGCCGGCGTTTCCGTTCCGGTGAGCAGTACGACACCGATATCGGGTTCCTCGACAGCTCTGTCCACGCGTCGGGCGAAAGAATCCTCCCCCTCGTCCGCATCAGGAACGATCACCTCTATCGCCGGGCGTCGCTGCTGAGAATCATCTACGGTCACAGAGTCGTCGAGAAACGGGAGCGCGACGCCTTCCGTCTCGCGCTGAGCTTCCAGTGTATCGTCCCACCGGCGAGACAGCACGAGAACCACCCGTTCCACATCGTCACGTCGGGAAAGGAGTTCCACCGCCTCGGCGACGCTTCTCGCCGCGCCGGAGCGGGTAAACACGATCTCTCGGCACGGGAGATCGCCGCCATCGCAAAAACGGAACGTTTCGCCGTCGACTTCGGTGACCTCCTCACTCCCGGAGGCATCGGAAGGTGCCTCCGGTTCGGCGAGGATCGCCACCCCTCGCACGCCGTAGAGCGCAAACGTTGTCTCCAGGTCTTCGACGACGGTGGTATCGATCAACGCCGCGGGAACGACGACCCGCCCGCCTCCGGCACATCCGGGGAAGACCGCCGGGAACAGCAGTATCGCGATCCACCGGCGCCGGATCGATCGCCTCCGGCGTCTCCCGGCGACGAGGGTAAGCGGGGACTCAGGTATGATCATCGCTCCCGTCATCAACGGGGGCGGTTCCGGCGCGCTCCGTCCGGAACAGTTCCCAGTAGATCGCCGCGGACACAAGCGCAACGTGTCCAAGGGTTGCGAGGATCGCTGCTCCGGGTCGAAGCCACTCGGCGGCCATCGGGACGAGCCCCGCCGGAAACGGCGCGAGAATCACGTACAGTGCCGCTCGCCCCCCACCGGTTGCGGTATCCGCCTGTGTGATCGCGACGGGAAAGAGCCAGATCATCGACGCGTAGAGCAGGGGCCTCAAAAACAGTTCATATAACGTCCAGTATCCGTCTTCGAGAATCACATCACTCCCGGAGATCAGAAAGAAGACGACCGTAAAAAACACCAGGTACCCCAGATACTGTTCCAGGGGCTCTCGCGTTCGATTCCGCCGGTTGAAAAAGAACGCCCCGATCGTCGTAAAGAAGAGAGGACCGAGAATGTCTCCGAGAAGAAAGCGTCCGTAGAGTCCGCCGAGGGAATACGGAAACTGGAGGAACCGGTAAAACGCGAGGCGTACAAGGATGAGGGGAACAAAAAAGAACAGGGCCTTGATCGCGGGGTTTCGCACCGTCTCCGCGTCGACCGGGAGATCCCGGACGGTATGTACCGACGCGAATCTGGAAGAGAGAACGGCGAGTGCACCCGCCGCAGAAAACAGCGGAAGGAGAAGCGGAAATAGCGCCATAACGGCGAAACGGTACCACTACTTTCGTTCAGAGTACAAGCAACTGCTCCTCCGGGATTTGACTCTTTTCGGTCGCAGTGATATGGTTTTCCACCTGTAATCAGGATCGAGCAATTTACACGGGAGGTATGTTGGCCAAACAAGAGCTACGCACAAATGAGGCGATACGGGTTCGGGAAGTCCGACTCGTGGGAAGTGACGGAGAGCAACTGGGTATCGTACCCACCCTCGAAGCGCTCAGCATGGCACGCGAACAAGGTGTCGATCTGGTAGAAGTCGCGCCTCAGGCCAAGCCGCCTGTATGTAAGCTGCTGGATTACGGTAAGTTCAAGTTCGAGCAGGAAAAAAACGCCCGGGAATCCCGCAAGAAGCAGAAACTCCTGAAGATGAAAGAGGTGCGAATGCAACCCAAGATCGAACAACACGATCTTGAGTTCAAGACCCGGCACATCCAGGACTTTCTCGAACAGGGATCCAAGGTCAAAGTAACGATCCGGTTCCGTGGGCGGGAGCTCGCCCACACCGAACTCGGGAAAGTCGTTCTTGACCGGATCCTCGAGATGCTTGAGATCCCTTATCAGGTGGATCGGAAACCGGCGATGGAAGGACGATTCATGTCGATGATCCTTTCGCCGAGCGGGAAGGGTAAGTAATTCAATTTCCAAGGAGCAGAGAATGCCCAAGATGAAGACACGCCGGGCAGCGGCGAAACGGTATACCGTAACCGGAAACGGGAAAGTCAAATACAAGAAGATGGGGATGCGGCACATCCTGTCGAAAAAGACGACGAAACGGAAGCGCCATCTTCGAAAAGCGGGTCTTTTGAGTCCTGCGGAAGAGAAGCGGGCGAAGCAGCTTCTACCCTACGGCTGATCGCCATCGCCGTTACATCGAGAAACAGACTGGTACAGAAGAGGTAGGAACCGATGCCAAGAGCAGTAGACGGAACGCGACGAAAGGATCGTCGCCGTAAAATCACGTCCCAGACCAAAGGGTACTGGGGACGACGGAAGAATGTATTTCGCACAGCCAAGGACGCTCTGACCAAAGCGGGAGAATACGCGTATCGTGACCGCAAGGCGAAGAAGCGCGACTTTCGTCGCCTCTGGATCGCTCGTATCAACGCGGCATGCAGAGCTGAAGGGATCACCTACTCCCGCTTTATCGAAGGACTGAATAAAGCCGACGTACGGATCAACCGGAAAGCGCTCTCCAACCTCGCGATCGAAGACCGCGACGCGTTCCGGAAGCTCGTTTCGACCGCCCAGACAACCCTCAAGGGCTGATTCGGTCGCGCCGCAGATGCTGAGTATCGATCAGGTACGCCTCCTCGAGGAGCGCGTACAACGGGTGATCGCCAGAACCGGCGAACTCCAACGAGAGAACGGAAGTCTCCGGGAGCGTCTCGAGGAATACGAGGGACGTATCCGGGAGCTCCAGGAGCAGATCGATCGGTTCGTCTCCAACCAGGCGGATATCGAACAGGGTGTTCTTAACGCGTTGCACCGCCTCGACGAGGTGGAAGACGCTGTCGTTGAGGGAACACAGGAACCACGGACCGTCGAGCACGCCCGGGAAGAACCGGACCACGTTGGAGAGATCAACACCGCTGATGAGGAGTCCCTCGAGAAGGCCGGCGGCGACGGTTCGTCCGACGAAGAACAGACCGCCGTCGTCTCGTACGACAGCGCCGACGCCGAAGACGATGATGCAACGGCGGAACCCGAGGCGGAGTACGGCGGTACCGCCGCCGACCCCGACGTCGACGAGAGTGAAACCGGAGATTCCGGTGACGAAACAGCGCAGGAAGAAGAAGACTCCGGTCCCGAGCTCGACATCTTCTGACGGACGATGATGCGAATCGAGCTTCTCGGGACATCGTTTCAGATCCAGTCCGATGAATCTCCGGAGTATATCGAAACGATCCTGAACTACTACCGTGAGCGAGTTGTCGAGATCGAAGCGACCGTCGCCACGGCAGACCCCCTGAAGAAAGCGATACTGGCGGCCCTCCTCGTTACCGATGAACTCCATCGTCTGAAGAGCGGGAGCGCCGTATCCGACCGGGGTATCCCAGGTGACGACGCCAGAGAGATCGAGCGGATCACAACGTCCCTCCTTGAGCGGTTAGAAGACAGCCTCGATGGAGAGTAACCCTTCCGTTTGTTGACATCCGTTTCATCGATAGCATACTCTGAATATCAATAATGGCAGTCACTACCAGCCAGCAGATATCCCGATACTATGAGCAGTTTCAGACGACTGACGTGACCTTCACCAAGGAGATCATCCGAGCCCTTATGCTCAACACCAAACAGGTGTTCCTGAAGTCTCTCGGATATCAATGGCCGTGCATCATCTATTCCAGTTCAATGACAGGTGCCAAGATCATCACGACGATGCAGCAGTCCCTCAAGGAGACGCTTCAAAAATCGAAGAACACCGTCTCCTTGCGGTACAGCTTCATCCAGCGTGAAAAAACGGATCCCCTCGCATTTTTCGTTTCCGCGAAGATCTCGGGCATCTCACCCTACGGTGATCCCCAGAAAGGCCTCAACTTCCTGAACCTTACCTTCACCCAGCGTCCTCCGGATGATCTGATCGAGCGCCTCGGAAATATCCTCGAGGCGAACATCGCTTCCCAGAAGCGAAGCGAGGAGCGGATTATCATCACCCCGGACAGCGCAAAAAAGATCGGACTCGCCTCGAAGGGGGCTCAGGTCGTCGTTGACAACATTCCCCGGAAGGGGCTCATCCGGGATATCTCTTTCAGCGGAGCAAAAGTGATCATGCCGGGGATTCCACAGTTCCTGAAAGGCAAGAAAGCACTCCTGACTCTTGAGTTCGAAGATCCGTCGGAGCTGCTCCCTGTGACGGGAACGATCGTACGATTCGAGACGGTGGAAGGTCGCTCGGATATCGCGGCGTTCGCGATTTGCTATGACGAGGACAGCGTTCCGATGGCGTACAAGATGCGCCTCAGTAACTACCTGCGTCCGATCAAGAAACCTCTCAACCCTGCCCCTTCCCCCTCCCGGGAAGAGGACAACAACTGATCCGAACAAATACCATGAACGAACAACCCGAACAGACACTACTCTTCATCTCTCTCCCCGAGACGTTCCACCGCCACGTCGGTGATATGGCGATCGACCCGGCGATACCGCTTCCCGTTGAACCGGACACGACACCGGAAGAGTGGGACCCGGAATCGCTTACCTGGGAGATGATCGTGTCCGGTATGCTGAAGGTTCTGGCTACCGACCCCGATCACCAACACGCAGACTACTACCGCTCGTTTGTCCTCGCCGCTCGCCCCGAGATCTTCACGGAACTTTCCGAGACGGGGATCATCGCGGCGCGGAACGAGAACTATCAACTCGCGGAAGATATTTTTTCCGCCCTTATCGGTCTCGACCCGAACCGGACCGAAGGTGCCGCCAACCTCGCGATCACCTGCGAACATCGGGCGGACAATCTCGAACGGGTGGGTCGCGATGATGACGCCGAGGCATACCGGGCGCGGGCGGTACAGCTCTACCGGGATCTTCTGACGCGGGACGAGATCGACCCGAATCTGCGACTCAACGCCGGAATGTTTTTCCTGAAGATACGGGAGTACGACACCGCCCTTACCCAACTTGAACAGTACCTCGTTGAAGGTGACGATCCCGACCGAAAGGATCACGCACGGACAATTGTGGCGGAACTGAAGTCACGAAACCTGCTGGATGAGAAGTTCAAGGAAGCCTACGACTACATCCGCGTCGGAGATGAACAGAGGGGTATCGAAACGATCCGGGGGTTTCTCGAGATCAACCCGGATGTGTGGAACGCGTGGTTTCTCCTCGGGTGGGGATTGCGCCGTCTCATGCGCTACGACGACGCAGCGGAAGCGTTCGAGCGCGCCCTCGCTCTCGGTGCCGACAACGCGGACACCCTCAACGAACTCGCGATTTGCGAGATCGAACTCGAACGGTTCGATTCCTCCCGAAAACACCTGGAAGCGGCGCTCCGCGTCGAACCGGACAACACGAAGATCATCTCCAATCTCGGTGTCCTCGAGCTGAAACGCAACGACCCCCTCGAAGCGCGCCGCTACTTTCAGACGGTCCTCGAGCTGGAGCCGGAAGACCGCGTCGCCCGACGATACCTGGAACTGATCAACGACGAGTACGACTGAGGAACTCCTCGAGCCTCACGCCTCCGGCCCCTCGCCCACTCTGAATCGCCCGGAATTTTTGCGGTTTCGTGAATTCTCGCCTCAAGTTCATACCCCGGAGTGCCGATACACAGTACAGGGATAGTTTTTTTTGTCGTGTCCGGCCGGCATCGGCATGAGAACTCCCTAATCTGATTATCGGCGCCGTGGGAGGCGACTTGAGTACCGATTCCGGAATATGCGCGTCGGTATTTGATCGTATCTCGTGGCACCGAAGGGCATGGATGCCCGAAAACCGATTTCATGGAGGATCGAAATGATTATCAACCACAACATGAGTGCGATGTTTTCGCAGCGCCAGCAGAGTGTGAACACTCGGGACGTCCAGGGAAATATCGAGAAACTCAGTTCGGGCCTGCGGATCAACCGCGCCGGTGACGACGCCAGCGGGCTGGCAGTCAGCGAAAAGATGCGTTCCCAGATCCGTGGTCTCAACCAGGCTTCGGAAAATGCGATGAACGGAATCTCCTTCATCCAGACTACCGAAGGGTATCTGCAGGAGAGTCAGGATATCCTGCAGCGGATGCGGGAACTCGCTGTCCAGTCCGCGAACGGTATCTACACCTCCGAAGACCGGATGCAGATCCAGGTGGAGATCTCCCAGCTCGTCGACGAGATCGACCGGATCGCCTCCCACGCGCAGTTCAACGGCATGAACCTCCTCACCGGTCGGTTTGGTCGGGAAGAGGGAAACAATGTCGTCACCGCATCAATGTACTTTCACATCGGAGCCAACATGGACCAGCGAGAACGGGTGTACATCGGGACGATGACCGCCGAGGCGCTCGGGGTCCGCAACCAGCAGGATATCATGACGATGTCCACTCCGGACGGTGCAAACACCTCGATCGGTGTCCTCGATGCCGCGCTCAAGCGGGTCAACAAACAGCGGGCCGACCTCGGTGCCTACCAGAACCGGTTGGATATGGCGGTCAAGGGGATCGATATTGCGGCGGAGAATCTGCAGGCGTCGGAATCGCGTATTCGTGACGTCGACATGGCCGAAGAGGTAGTGGACTACACGAAAAACCAGATTCTCGTCCAGTCGAGCACCGCGATGCTCGCCCAGGCGAACACGCAGACACAATCTGTCTTGCAATTGCTCGGATAGCGTAGTACCTTTTTTGGTACCGGGTTAAGTGTTCTTTGACATAGGTGTGACCTGCTTGATGAGCGAGCAGGAAGGGACGTGCCGGCTCATGGACGAGTCGGCCTGTCCCTTCGTTGTGCGGGGATAACGGTTTGGAGGAAGCGCGCACCGACTCCTCCAACCCCCTTCGCGTACGAAGGTTCCGGCAATGAGTGCCGGTAATCTTGTATCAAGGAGGATCACATGATCATCAATCACAATGCGAGTGCGGCGTTCGCCAACCGGACCCTCAACAACCGGACCTCTGCAACCCAGCAGAATATCGAAGCGTTGAGTTCGGGACAGCGAATCAACCGTGCCGGGGATGATGCCAGCGGACTTGCCGTGAGCGAAAAGCTTCGCAGTCAGGTCCGCGGTCTCAACCAGGCGGAGCGGAACATTCAGAACGCGGTATCCTTTATTCAGACGAGTGAAGGGTATCTTCAGACGTCGCAGGACATCCTGCAGCGGCTGCGCGAACTGGCGGTTCAATCCGCAAACGGTATCTATACCGCCGAAGATCGAATGCAGATCCAGGTAGAGGTATCGCAGCTGGTGGACGAGATCAACCGCATCGCCTCACATGCGCAGTTCAACGGGATGAACATTCTTACCGGAGCATTTGCCGAGGACAGCGCCGTCGATATGACGATGCAATTCCAGGTTGGCGCCAATATGGACCAGTCGGAGCGAGTGTTTATCGGTACGATGACCGCCCAGGCTCTCGGACTCGAGAACGTACAGGGCGAAGAGGGGATGATCAGCATCTCCACCCCGGACGCTGCCAATTCGGCGATCGGCGTTATCGATTCGGCGCTTCGTCGCGTCTCGCAGCAGCGGGCAGATCTGGGAGCGTACCAGAACCGGTTTGAGACTGCTCAGCAGGGTGTCGCGATCGCATCGGAGAACCTTGCTGCGTCGGAGTCCCGTATCCGGGACATCGATATGGCATCTGAGGTCGTGAACTACACGCGGAATCAGATCCTGACCCAGTCCAACACCGCGATGTTGGCGCAGGCCAACACCCAGTCGCAGTCGGTACTCCAGCTGCTGGCGTAAAGCCGTTTTTTATGGTGGAAGATTTCTGGACGTCATCTTTCACCCAGCCACAGGGGGGGGCGCGCGCTCTCCCCTCCTGGTTGGCTGTGTACATGGAGGTACAGTATGGCGATGGAAGTAACACAGGTTCTTCAGGGAACGCGGACGACGGGATCCCGAGATACCGCCCGGTCAATCGAACAGGTACGGCGGGCGTTTGCAACGTACGCCGATGACCAGGTACAGCAACGGGAGGAGAAAATCTCCCGGGAGAAGGTCAAACAACTCACCCAGGAACTGCAAGAGGTCATGCGGGCTTTTAACAAACGTTTGAGCTTCGATTACAACGAGCAACTTGAGCAGATGGTGGTCAAGGTGATCGATCGCGAGACCGATACTGTGATCAAGGAACTACCGCCCAGCGAGCTGCAGCGGGTTCATCTGCGGATCAGAGAGGCGATCGGCCTCCTGTTAGACGAGTCGGTCTGACAGAAGCACTGGTCGAAAGGTAGCTTGCATCGGGCACGGGAGGGGACGTGTCTGACATTTCTATTCCAGGCATCTCAAACTCAAGCGGTATGAATACCTCCAAGATGGTCGACGACCTGATGGAGGTAGAGCGCATTCCCGTTCGTCGCATGGAATCACAGGTCGAAACCTATGAGCTCCAGAAAGACGTGTGGCAGTCGGTCGGCCGCGGGGTCGCCCGCCTCCGGGATACGGCGCGACGCATGTACGGCTTCGAGAGCCCCTTTCGAGAGCGAAACGCGATATCCAGTAACGAATCGATCCTTCGCGCGACGGCAGACCGCCGGGCTGAAGAGGCGCTCGAAGAGGTAACGGTAGTTCGCGTCGCCGGGCGCGATCGCTTCGCGTCATCCCCGCTGCCTCGTGATTTCGATGTTCCCTCCGGACGATACGAGTTTTCCCTCGGTGATGAAACACGATCGATGCGGTTCAGCGGTGGTTCACTCCGGGACTTTGCGGGGGAGATAAATCGCCGCCTCGAGACGATTGTACGGGCAACGGTTGTTCCCGATACGCAGGATACGCAGGTGATCATCCTCGAGGGGCAAAAAGAGGGAGCTGCGGCGCAGCTTACCTTTGGCGAGGACGCAACGGGGCTGATGGAACAGATCGGCGTGATGAGCCGCCCCCGCCCGGAGGATTCCGTCGCGCTCCTGCAGGAGCAACCGCTCCTCCTCGAGCCGGGGCAGGAGGATCGCATCACCCTGGATCAGCCCTTCGCGATCGATCCCGGGATGATACTTCGTTTTGAAGCGCGCAGCCGCGATCTCCCCCGGGAAGAATGGACGCCCCCCGATGCCCCCCCGGGACCGGAATTACCCGAGCCGGGAAGCACGACCCTCGAAGGAATTACGATCACCGATGAGCTGCCCGGTTTCTCGATCCCCCAACCGGAAGAACCGGAGCCACCTCCTTTCGTCGAGGATAACCGCGCGATGGCGATCATCGGAGCCGGAAGGGAGCAACAACTTCCGCCTCTGCCGGAATCGTCGGAGTTTCGCGCCGTCGAGATACCGGCATCGGAACTCGTATCATCGACGGAAGGGTTCGTTTTTCGAAACCGCAACACCCATCGCGAGCTGGAGGTACGCAACATCGAGATTCTCGACCCATCTCGCCGGGGCGGCAGCACACCCGCGAACGCCCTCGACACCGCTCAGGATGCGATCGTCCGGTACAGCGGCATCGAGGTGCAACGGGAGAGTAACGAGATCGACGATCTGATCCCCGGGGTGACACTGAATCTACTCCGAGCGTCAACGGAACCGGTCGAGATCGACATACAGCCGGATCGGGAAAACGCCAAGGATGCGATCATCGAGTTTATCGGGTACTACAACCAGCTGGTCAGGGATATCAATATCTACACCCGTGACGAGCCGGAGCTCATCGAGCAGATCGAATACTTCAGTGAGGATGAACGGGGACAGATGGAAGAGCGTCTTGGTATCCTCCAGGGCGAAAGCAGTCTTAACCAGCTCCGAAGCCGAATGCAGACGATCATGATGGACCCCTACGACACGGGGCTCGACAGTTCCTATCGCCTCCTCGCGGAGATCGGGATCTCCACCAACGCCTCCGGCGTCGGTGGAGGTTTTGACGCGTCGCGTCTTCGCGGATACCTCGAGATAAACGAAGCGGTACTGGACGACGCCCTCGCCTCGGACTTCGAGTCGGTCGGAAGGCTTTTCGGGCGTGACACCGACGGTGACCTCGTTACCGACACCGGCCTGGCGGTGGCCCTTGAACGATATATCACCCCTTACGCCCAGACCGGGGGAATCATCGCCGGGAGGACGGACGGACTCGACACACGGATCGACCAGACTGAAGAACGGATCTCCCGGACCAACCGGCGTCTCGAGGACTACGAACAGGAACTGCGCTCGGACTTCGGTCGGATGGAGGGGATGATGGACCAGATGGAAGAGAGCTCCCGTGCCCTCGACCGACTCGGTGGTCCGGAGACGAATCAGCAGTAGCGCCGGACGACCGATGACCGGACCAATACCAGGAAGGCGGCATAACCGTGAACATTCGTGTAAATAACGTACCGATCAGCTTTGAGCTTGAAAACGAGAAAACCGCGGGAGAGATCTACGACGGGCTGGCGTCGTGGCTTACATCTGCCGGACATCGCCTTGAGGCGGTCCGGTTGAACCGGGAACCGATCACCGATCTCGACGGTCCCTGGCGGACAACGGCGGTGACGGAGATTACCGATCTCGATATCACTGCGATCAGTTTCCGGGAAAAGCAGGTCGACGACTTTGAGACGATCATCCACTATCTGGAACTGCTCCAGCGGGTCCTGCGAGACGGGACGGAAGAGCAACGCAACGCCGTTCTCGAAGAGCTACCCCATGTTGAAGGGGGTATCGCGGCAAACGCGCCTGACCTCGCGGGGCTGCTCTCCGATCCCTTTCGGGATGCGGATCTCACCGACGAGACAACCCGGGGCAGGATGATACGCCGGGCTGAGGAACTCGCCGCCATCGTCGACGGTCGACAACGGGAGCTTCTGGATCCGGTACACGAGATGGGTGCCACCCTCGGAGCTCTCGACGCGATCCTTCCCACCTTTGAGGAGCTTCCAGGTGAGATCCAGGGAGGTGACCGCCGCCGTGCGATGGAGACGGTCGCGCAGTTCTCCGAGCTCGTCTCCCGGGAGCTGCGTATCCTTCCCGTTCTCATGGAGCTCCACCCGGACCTCCGGAATGAAGGGATCGACGGCACCCCCCTTTACGAGGCGATACCCGCGATAAACGAGCTGTTCCTGGAGCTGGAAGGGGCGTTCGCCAACGACGATTACGTCCTGATCGGAGATCTTTTGGAGTACGAGATGCTCCCGCGGTTCACCGCCCTGCACCGGGCCCTTCGGAGCTATCTCGGTGAATCCGGGTCGGTACGAAAAGCGAGTGATGGTGTCGTCGGCAGCGCCGATACCGGTGATTGAACAATTACGCGGCGTCACGTAAGCTTGCACCATTCATGAAAGTAGAACGGCTGGAACGGCTGGAACGAGTACCCCTGGCGATAGACTATCGACGCCTCTATCGGGCGGATGCCCTGATTTCCGTTGCGGGGCGAGTCACCTCCCCTGCCCCGATCGAGTTCTCCCTCGAGCTTTCTCCCTTCGGCAGACACGAGGTTTCCGTCACATTTCTTGACCGACTCGACTATCCGATGATTCCGGCGATGAATATCCTGAAACACTACATCACGACCCTCGATCGCGACGGAGGCCTTCCCTGATATGAAGGGCCCGGGATCTGCCCGTTCCGTCTTGACCGAAGAGGAGACAAAGGCGGCGGCACGTGAGATTGTTACCCCGTTGCAACGGGGCGCGCTCGTCGGACTCGTCGGAGACCTCGGAGCGGGAAAGAGCGTCTTCGCCCGGGCCGCCGCCGCCGCCCTCGGAGTGACGGATGTGATGCCGAGCCCCTCCTACACGATCGTCGAAGAATATACCTGTATCCTGTCCGACGGTACCGAGGCCCCTCTCTTTCACATCGATCTCTACCGCCTCTCCGGAGAGGACGAGTTCGAGATGCTCGGGATCGAGGAACAACTGAGCGACGGGATCGCTCTGGTCGAGTGGATCGATCGAGCTCCGCACCTGATGGAGCGCGCCGACGTGGTGGTGACGATCGAACTGGTACCCTCCGACCCCGAAGCACGAAGACTCACCGTGAGCTCCCTTATCACGGAGAAGCCGGAATGAGCCGTATCCTCGGGATCGACACATCGGGACCGATCCTCGGTCTCTGCCTTCTTGAGGGATCGGAACTCGCCGACGCTATCGACGATCACAGCGGGATGCGTCACACCGAGAACCTTCTGCCCGCGATCGAAACGCTCCTTCGACGGAACGACCGGGCCGGAAGGATCGACGCGATCGCGGTGGCTGCGGGGCCGGGAAGCTTCACCGGACTGCGGATCGGTATGGCTACCGCGAAGGGACTCGCCCTCGCCTGGGATCAACCGTTGATCTCCGTCGGCACCCTCGAAGCCCTCGCCGAAACGGAGCGAGGATTCCGCGAGATCGCCGCCGCACCGTCTACCGCTGCACCTTCACCATCCGTACCGGATGCGATCATTCCGGTCCTGGACGCCCGGAAGCGCCGATTTTACGTCGCGGTGTTCGTCGAGACGGCATCTGCCGTGAAGCGGATCACGGAGGATATGGACGTTTCCCTCGATCGGGTGGAGGAACTGATCGGTCGGTACGACAATCCCTGCGTCCCCGGAGCCGACGGACCGATGATGGAGGAACGGTTCGGCATCCGCCCCGCCGCTGCCTCGGGCCGCTCCGCCGCGTACGGAGTTGCTCTCGTCGGTGCTCGCCGTCTTGAGGCGGGGACGTACGACGATCCGTACCGCGGACCGTTCTATCTCCGGGAAACCGATATCGGGCTTCCGAAACAGGCTCCCCGGTTCACTCCGGAGTGATGCCCGTTGCTGTCTGTCTTTGGGATTCGGTATCTACCCTTCGGATTCGTCGTCCGACTGCCGGTGCTGCGATCGTTCCGGGGGCTGCTGCGATTGCTCCGGGGGCTGTGTCGGTTGTTGCGGTGGCTGCGCGGGTTGCTGCGACGCGATCAGCCCCGACAGCCCGCTGAGGTCGGTAGGCACCCCTTCGGCGGCGGCACGGTTCTCGTCCTGGATCGCGTCAAACACCTCCCGGCGATGCACCTTCACCTTCCGGGGGGCAACGATGCCCAGCTTTACCTGATCACCCCGAATCTCGACGACGGAAACCTCGATCTCGTCACCGATCATGATCCGCTCGTTCGTCTTCCGCGTAAGGATCAGCATTCGTCCCGCCCCTCCCGGGGAACCAGGTAATGCTTGATCTTCCACTGCGGATCGAGGGAGATCGACTGGTGACCGAGGCGTCGGTCGCGGTTGACGATGAGAGGTCCCTGGAGGTTACAGCTGATGTCACGACGATCCTGCGGGATCGTTACGATCGCAAACACCAGAAGATCATCCGGTTCAGGGGTTCCGATCGATTCGAGATCCTCCTCGGGAATATCGAGGAGGTACTCGGGAACGACGATGTAGGGATTTACCAGGATAAACGCCAGGTTCCGGTCGGTAGTGCTTTGAAGCCAGTAGAACGGCGGCGTGTGGGAGTCCAGCAGGGCGTACTCGTGCACCTCGTCGAACCCGAAAAGCCCCCGGGGAAAGGTGATAATCTGCCGCTCCTCCACCGGGAGAGACCCGTACGCTTTGGTGTCGATCATCCGTTGCGTCATGCCGTCGTGTCCGTTACCTCAGAAAATCGAGAAGCGTCGGCTGGATCACCCGGGCCGATGCCCCGAGAGCCGCACGGTGCGTCTGCTCCAGTTGCCGGAGCTCAAGGATCGCCTCCGCCATATCCACATCGCTGTTCCGGGAGTCCTGGGCGATCACCCGGGGGATCTCCATCTCGGTCCGCTCGTGGGAGAGGTCCAGTCGCGCGTTGATCGCTCCCAGCTTTCCGAGGTTGGTGAAGACGTTGTCCAGAGCCTGGTCGATCGACTGAATCCCCCGCCCCCCGATCGCCTCCTGGTCGCCGGCGGCGAGGTTGTCCCGCAGCTGAATCAGCGTATCAAAGACGGACCCTCCCGATCGGACCGCCGAGGGAGCGAGGTTGTCCGGCGGTGGATCCTCAACGGAGCGGAGAATCCCCAGCTCTTCGAGGACCCGGGCTTCCGGATCGTCCTGGAGCCACATCTGGTGAGGCGAGGTCGTCTCGAGGACGAGGCTCGAGTGAACCGGGTCGATCCGTGCTTTCACCGGCGCTCCTGACTCGTTGATCCGGTGAGCAAGGGAAAACACCGTGTCCCCCTCGCGCACCTCGATATCGACTCCGTCGATCGCGATCGTACCGTTCCGGTTCACCTGATAATCCTGGGCGTCGGTGCGGGAATGGATCTGCTGGTTCTCCGCCCAGAACACCTGGTTGCCCGGCCAGTTGGTCTGGATGAACGAGTTCTCGGCAACCTCCCCCTGCTGAGGATTGATCGTTCCCCGATAGTGCACGTCGGTGATCATCGCCCGCTCACCTCCGGCGCGAATCCCCTCGACCGCCCGGAAGGGAAGCTGGTTACTCCGGTCCCCGGAGAAAACGGTTGTACCGTCGGAACTGCGGGCGTTGGCTACCTCGACCATCTCGTTGAGGATCTGGTCCACCTCCACCGCCATGTGCTGGAGGTCCTCCGCGGCGTAGGTCCCGTTCGCGCTCTGGACCGCGATCTCCCGGGCGCGCTGCAAGAGGTCCCCTGCCTGCTGAACGTACCCCTCGGTGATCTGGTTCCGGTCCCGGATCGTCTGAATATTCTCGCTGAACCGCTCGAGACGCACCGTGTACGACCGGTACCGCGTGGCGTGGGCCGCCGCCATCGGATCGTCCCGGAGATTCTGGATGCGTGTCTGGCCGGCGATCCGGTTGGTCAGCTGGTCCATCATCTTTGCCCGGTCACGAAGGTGGAACTGCATACTGTCGTTCGGCAGATTTGTACTTATCCGGTCCATACCTTATTTACACTCCCATCCGGTTGATGATCGTATCGAGCATCTTGTCTACGTTCGTGATGAACCGGGCCGCCGCCTGGTACCCGTGCTGGAACTTGATCATCTCCGCAAGCTCCTCGTCGAGGTTGACCCCGCTGATCGATTGCCGCAGGTCGGTGAGGTCCTTGCTGATCCGTTCGCTCGTGTCGAGGGCGAGCTGCGCTTCCTCACCCTTGAGACCGATCCGCGCCACCGTGTCGGCGAAGTAGTCGTCCAGCGTCTCGGTGCGACCGATGCCCACCGGGTTGTTTCTGATCCCCGCGATCGCCAACGCTGCCCGTCCGTCTCCCGTCTCTCCCGGGTCTCCGGCAACGGAAAACGAACTTGCGATGGAGGCGGGTTCTGCAACGATATCAGGGTTCACCTCGACCCAGCCCGCCGGGTGCTGGAGAGGCGCCACCGCGTACCCCGCGGCGCTCTCGTCGGCGGCGACACCCCGCAGTGACAGAACCGCATCGGCCTGGTCGGCGCGAAATGCACCGGCAGGGCCGCTCTCGGCGAGAAGCCCGGCGTATCCCGTGAGGAACTGGCCGTCATCTTCGAGGTGGCGCAGGACGAAATCGCGATGCTCCCCCGCGGTTGCGGGAGTCGCCTTGAACTCGAGCTCCCCCCGGCGGTTGAGGCGGGCGACCACGTCGGCACCGGAGTTGTTGATCCGGGAGATCACGTCCTCCACCGTGTCCGTCGGACGATACGCAACGTCGAGAAGGCCGTTCTCCGCCCCCGGTGTCGATGCGGGAAGGCGCATCGTCCCGGACAGCCCGATCTGCGCCTGGAGATCGAGCTCGTTGCTCCCGTTCACCCGGAAGATAAGGCTCTCGTCAAAGGTGCCGTCCTGATCGGCGTCGAAGTTCCCCTGGGCGTTGAGGATCGCCGGGTACTCGGTGAAAAAGTCCTGCCCCGTGCGACCGTTGATTCCATACCCCTCGCGGTGGATCTCGTTGACCAGATCCACCACGTTGATCGTCATGCTGTCGAGGGCCTGGATCTCGGTTCGGAGGTCGTCGTCCCGCAGCTCCTGGAGCGCGCCGAGAGCCCCCCCGCGGAAGCGAACCTCTTCACCGCTGTGCTCCCAGATCACCTCGCTGTATCCCTCGTTCTCCCGGTCCGGCGCGACGTCAAACGGACGTGCGATCCGGCCCTGGACGATATGAAAACCTGCGGTATAGACGCTGAACTCGTCGGGGTCGCGGTCGTCGACGGTAATGTCGATCACCTCGGAGAGCTTATCCACCAGCAGGTCTCGCCGATCCATCAGGTCGTTCGGAGAGTCCCCGGCGGCTTTCACGTTGGTGATCTCTTCATTCACCGCGGCGATATCGCGGATCAGGACGTTCGCTTCCGTGACGTTCCCCTGAATTTCCTGCTCCACCATCGCGCCGATCCGGTCGAGGCTGTTGTAGCGCAGGCGGATTCCCTCGACAAGGGCCTGCCCTCGCTGCAACACCGCTTCCCGGGCGGCACGCTGGTCGGGGTAGAGGGAGAGCTCCTGCCACCCGTCCCAGAAGCGGTCCATCAGGTTTCGCACCGACGAGTCACCGACTTCGTTGTAGACCTGCTCCATCTGCAGGATGTACCGGTCCCGGGTATCCCAGTAGCTCCGGTCCCCCGAGGCGGTAAGGATCCGCCCGTCCAGCAGACCGTCCCGGACGCGTTCGATCCGGGCGATATCAACGCCCTGACCGATCTGACCCGGCGTCTCCGCACGGTTCAGCTGGGGTCGGTAGATCGGAGGAGTTGCGTTAAGATGGATCCGCTGGCGGCTGTAGCCCTCGGTGGATGCGTTGCTGAGGTTGTGCCCCACCGTCTGCAGGGCGCGCTGGTGCGCCAGGACGCTCCGTTTTCCGAGCTCTATTCCTGAAAAAGTCGATTGCATCCTCTCCTCCTTACCGCAACGGCGAGAGCGCCGTTATAACTCCCGGTCGACAACGACCGCCGACGCGGTGGAAAACTCTCCGTGCCCGCGGCGGGTATACCCGCTCGATGCGTGCTCCGGAAACAGCTCCTGAAGCACTCCGCGACTGGTGGCCATGCTCGCCCGTACATAGGCGTCCATCGTCGCCGTGCGACTCTGAAGTCGCAGAACCGCGATCTTCAACGCCCGATACCGTTCGGAGATCCCCCGGCGCAACTCCTCGGGGAGCCGGGCCAGAACGTGGGCGAAGGTCAACTCACTGCCGTATGAGGCACTGATCTCACCGAACAGGGCGTTCCGCTCGGCCTCCGCCATCGCGATCGCCTCGCTGATCCTGGTCATCTCGGGAACGAGCTGTTCCATTTGCTCCCAGTTTTTGGCGCTCACGTACTCCTGCAGACGGCTCTGCCGCTCCGTCAACGCGTCGATCATCTCGGTCTGACGGGCAAGAAGGTGGATAAATCGCCCGATCGCTTCAGTCTGTTTCATTACACGCCTCCGTTATGTGTATCGGTGTGCTTTCGAGGGGGATTTAACGTTATGGTACACCAACCGTCGCGGTGAGCCCGGTATTGACGTTTGATATGATTTTCTATATATACAACTTCATCATACAAGGAGAACAAGATGCGGAGCTATGACGTCGTGATCATCGGAGCCGGTGCGGCGGGACTGACGGCGGCACAATACGCCGCCAGGGCAAATATGAAAACGATCGTCCTCGAGCGCGGTGCAGCGGGAGGACAGTGCAACCTGATCAACGAGCTTGAGAACTACCCCGGCTTCCCCGATGTGATCACCGGTGAGGAGTTCTCCGAACGGTTCGAGACGCAGGCGACGAACTTCGGCGCCGAGATCGCAATCGAAGAGGTTGAGGAGATCGTCCCTCGTGATGACGGCACATTTCTCGTGAAGACCGACGAGGGCGGGATCGAGACGCCGTCGGTGATCATCGCAACAGGTGCGCAACACCGGCACCTCGGCGTCCCCGGCGAAGAGACCTACGCCGGACGGGGAGTCAGCTACTGCGCCACCTGCGACGGCCCGATGTTTGCAGGAAAACCGATGGTCGTTGTCGGCGGGGGTGACGCCGCCTGCGACGAAGCAACATTTCTGAGCAACCTCACCGATCGGGTGATCCTCATTCACCGACGGGACGCGTTCCGGGCGCAGGCGGCTCTGGCACAGCGCGTACAGGAGAATCCGAAGATCGATGTACGCCTCAACACCGTTCTCGACGAGATCGGCGGGGCGGAAAACGACTTCGGGATCGAGGCGGTGTCGCAGGTCACCCTCCGGAACGTCCTTACCGGGGAGATCCGGGTAGAAGAGGTGGCGGCGGTATTCATCTTTATCGGATCCGATCCCCTCACCGAGCTCGTTCCGTTTGTGGATCGCGACGACCAGGGATATATCCGTACCAACGAACTGATGGAGTCCTCTGTGCCGGGCCTGTACGCCGTCGGCGACGTTCGAACGACGCCGTTCCGACAGCTGGTGGTCGCCGCGGCGGACGGTGCGATCGCCGCCCACGCCGCGAGCAAGCGCCTCGAGGATCGCCGCGCCCGGGCGATGCAACCGGTGTAGCTCTCGAGTCGGTCAGTTGAGCCCTCAGGCGCAGACGTGATAGCGTCACCCTCATGAAGATCGTACTCCTGTGGCTTGTCGCATCGATGATAGCTGTTCAGAGCGTTCAGGCGGAGACGGTATTCGAGCTCGAGGAATACGCCCCGGGGGAGGGACTCTTCTGGAGAGACCTCGGGGAGGTGGGGTTCGACTGGCCCGAACTGTCGCAGGATGCGGAGGAGCTTGCCCGGGACCTGCTGGAGGCGATGTCTCCGGAGGAGCGGGTAGCGCAACTCCTCATGGTCAGCTGGACAACCGAGGAGCCCACACCGGAGATCATGCGATGGATCCGGGAGCGAAACATCGGTGGCGTCAAGATCTTCGGATGGAACGGAGAGAACCTGCCGATCCTGAACGATGCGATCGTAACGATGCAGGCGGAAAGCCTGGCGACGGAGTTGTCGATCCCGCTGTTCACCGCGACGGACCAGGAGGGCGGCTGGGTCCGTCATATCAAGGACGGCACATCGATCACCCCAGGGAATATGGCAATCGGCGCCACGGGGCTTCCCTACGACGCGATGATGAGTGCTCGCTACATCGGTCTTGAGCTACGCGCCCTCGGGGTGAACATGAACTTTGCCCCTACCGTCGATGTCTATATCAATCCCGAGGCGCACGTCATCGGCCCCCGGGCGTTTTCGGGAGATGCCGTCACGACGGGACTTCTCGGTGTGGCGTTTTTTCACGGTCTGGAACAAACGGGTGTGATCGCCACGGCAAAACATTTTCCCGGTCACGGCAACGCCCGGGGAGACAGCCACGGCATGCTTCCCGTCATCGAGGACGACTTCGACACCCTCTGGGAACGGGATCTCCTTCCGTTCCGGATGCTCGTCCGGGAGGGCGTTCCCGCCGTTTTGAGCGGCCACCTGAGTTTCCCCGAGATTACCGGCGACAGTGTTCCCGCCAGCATCTCCCCCTACTTCAAGCAACGGGTCCTCCGTGACCGCCTGAACTTCGAGGGGGTCGTTATTACCGACGATCTGTATATGGGGGGAGCCCTCGAATACGGTCGCGCCAAGGGGTGGGATTTCGCGGAAGTCGTAAAACGGGCGATCGAAGCGGGAAACGATATCGTAATGCTCTCCCGAACTCCCGCGTTCAACGGACCGATCTGGCAGCGGTTGATCAACGCCTATCGTGACGAGCCCGGTTTCCGCGAACGCGTCGACAAGTCGGTACTCAGGATCCTCCGTATCAAGCTGGGATACCTTCGCCCGGTCCAGCGGGTTCCTCTCGAACCGTCGGGGGAACGGATCACGGAGTTCATGCGGACGATCGACTCACAGGAGTTTTTTCTCGATCAAGCGGGCAGGAGCGTCACCGTCGTCCGGGATGAGGCGCTTCCCTACCGCCCCGCCCCGGGAGAGCGGGTTCTCCTCGCCGGGAAAGACCCGGACTTCTTCCGGGTCGGGCGGGAATTCTTTCCGGTCTCCGGCGAATTCAGATTCGGAACCACCAGTTTCTACAGCTCATCATCGGCCGACCGGCGACGGTTCGCCTCCGCCGTCGAATCCTACGATACGATTATCTTCCTTCTGAGCGATCCCAACAGCGCACAGGTCCTGGAGACGATTCGCGAAACGGACAAGCGGGTGATCGTGTACAGCATTCTCACACCGGTATATCTCGCCGATCTTCCCTGGGTCCGGACCGCGATCGCCGTGTACGGATGGGGGCGCGAGAGCTTCGAGACGGGATTTGCGGCGATACGGGGGGATTACCTTCCATCCGGAACACTGCCGGTAATGATCGAGACGATGCGCAGCGGCGGGGCAGATCGTTCCGGTCCTGCGCAGATACGGTAACATCTATGGGCGCTCTCGGGAGATGGGAAACGGTTACGACCCCCGGCAACGCCGAACTGAAACGGTTTCTCGCCGACAACGAACCGTTAACCACGGTGATGAGTGAGAAGTATCGCGACCACTCCCTCGACCGGGGTCTCAAGAAGGGGGGACGGTTCTACTTCTACAGCGGTGGCGGGAATGCGGCGGTCTATCACGGTCCCGGAGGGTTTCTCTACCCTGCAGGTATACATCCCGTTGTACCGGACCCGCAGGTACTGCGCCACCACCTCGGTGGCCTTGTCCGGCTCTATTCGATCATGGGACGATCCGACGACGTTGTCGGGATGACC